>DNHM01000142.1 GCA_003485885.1 Acidimicrobiaceae bacterium | reverse complement strand
CGACGAATTAAGATTGACAGGCACCAAATATGGTGTTGACTGACCTAGTAGATCAAGCATCACCGTGCAACTCGACGGAACCGCCGTCCTTGAGGTTCGTCTGATCTGTCGTGTGCGCGCTCCTGGTGAGATACAAGTCACCGTTGGGGCTTGGTCAGCAATCGCCTCGGTGAGCACCACTTGGACCTCGGTCAAACTCAGAATTCCTGCCGATGCTGCTGCACCCGGACTAAGGGCACTACAGGTCTCGTGGCCCCATCTCAAGCCTGGAGCACGGCGCTGGTCGCAGCCCGTCCACGCTCTCGCCGATGACCGTCCGGGCGAACTCCATCCGATCTTCGGAGAGGTCCACTCGCTCACCGCAAGACAGCACCGAGTCCGGATGTCGTCATAATTCTGGTCGGATCCCGTCGAGCAACCACGCGACTTCCAACACCACCCGCATCGAAGCCCTGGCTTCTGCTGCTGGTCCGAGCCGTGTTCGGGGAGTCCACAAGCAGCGAGTATGGTCACAACGATGGTGCGGTCACGTATAGAGCGACAACTTGCTGACGTCGGCAAGCGACTCAAGGCACTGCGTACCGACCTTGCCGTAGCCGAGCAGGCACTAATGCAAGTCGACTACGAAGCCGGCGAGGCCCGCCTCCGATCGCTCGTGTCTGAGACACCGGTAGCGCAGAAGGAACATGAGCAGGCCCGGCGCCAAGTTGATGTGAATCGCCGTAATCGAGATGAACTACAGGCCGAGATTGCTCGACTCGAAGCACGCCAGGACGAGCTGCTCGACGCATTCAACGAACGATGACTGATCCACTTTCCCCCGAGTTCGTGTCTGAGACGACTGAGGGCCACGGCATCCGGGTGTTCGTCGCTGAAGACGAGGCGATCATTCGGCTCGACATCGTGGAGACATTGAGCTCGATGGGGTTTGAGGTTGTGGGCCAGTCAGCCCGGGGTGACGATGCCGAAACCCAGATCCGCGAGTTGGTGCCCGACGTCGCCATCCTCGACATCAAGATGCCAGGAAGGACGGGGATCGAGGTCGCTCGATCGCTCACCAACGACCTTGTGTGCGCAGTGGTCATCCTCAGCGCGTTCAGCCAAAGGGGACTAGTCGAAGAAGCGATCGATGCAGGCGTGCTTGCGTACCTGATCAAGCCGTTTCAGCGCAACGAGATCTCGGTGCAGATCGGGGTGGCTCGGGCCAGGCACCAGCAAATGAAGCATCTAGCAGACGAAGTCGACAGCTTGCATCAACGGTTGTCTGATCGGGTGTTGCTTGACCGTGCAAAAGGTGTTTTGATCGATAATCATGGTCTCGGCGAGGCCGAGGCCATGCGTTTCGTGCAGAAACGGGCCATGGACCAGCGTCGAGCAGTTCGAGACGTAGCGAGCGACATCCTCGATGGTTCGTTAGAACCGTAGTGACCGCCAGCAATCTCGAACACAATCTGAAACTGATCCCGTACCACCAGGCTCTTGCCTCGTCGATGGTGTACCTCCCGGTATTCGTGCTTTTCACCCGTGACAATTTTGGCGTCTCGGGTGCGTTGCAGATTGCCTCATTGACCTACCTGTTTATCGTGGCGCTGGAGGTGCCATCGGGCTGGATGAGTGACCGTTTGGGCCGGGTGCCGACGTTGTCGGTTGCAGCCGCGGGTTTTGCCATCGGCCAAGTGTGTTTCCTTGTCGGCGGTGAACAATTCGGGGTGATCGTTCTCGGCCAGTTCTTTGTGAGTAGCGGGTACGCGTTCATCTCCGGAACCGACGTGTCTTTTCACTTCGATTCGCTCGAGGCCCTTGGACGAAGCGACGAATATGCACAGCGTCAGGCCCGCATCTCATCGCTGAGTTATCTGGTCCGTGCCGGTACTGCCATCGCTGGTGGCGTCTTGGGCCTGATCGACTTGCGACTGACATTTGCCGTGTCGCTGGTAATCGCTCTTGCCCAGTTGGCAGTCACCCGGATGTTGCATGAGCCAGGCGACGGCGATGTGCGAGCCGAACGTTTCGTAAGCCAGATCGGGAAGTGCCTGGCGTACATGCGTCACGGTTTCATGGCGTGGTTGTTCTTTTACGGTATTGCGCTTGTTGTGCTCGAACATGTGGCGTTCACGCTCATGCAACCATGGCTAACAGAAGCACTCGGCAAATCGCCCGATGAACTGGGTGCAACCCCGCTTGTCTCGGGTGGCCTTTTTGCCATCACCGCATTCGTCGGCGCAGCGGCAGCACGAGCAAGTGCTCCGGCAGGGGAACGCTTCGGCACTGTGGTGACACTGATTGGCCTTGGCGTGGTTTCCGCGGTGATCGTGACAGGTATGGCACTGTCCTTTTCCTTGGTGATTCTTGGCCTTATGTTCTTTCGGAGCGTGCAAGGGGCAGCAGCGCCGGTGCTTATCTCAGCAGCGGTGGCGCCTCGAACGGAACCGCAACATCGAGCCACCCTGCTCAGCATCAATTCGCTCGCTGGCCGGCTGGCGTACGGAGCGTTGCTTCAACTGCTTGCGGTATTCATCGACGACAACCCTCGGTCGTTCCTGCAGACGACATCGGTCATTTCATGGG
>DNHM01000077.1 GCA_003485885.1 Acidimicrobiaceae bacterium | reverse complement strand
GCGTGACGCCCGGCATCGCCGAAGACCTCGACCATCAGGTCCGATGCGCCGTTGATGACTGCGGGTTGTTTGCCGAAGTCGGGCGTGGCGTTGACCATGCCAAGCAGTTTCACTATGTCGGTTACGCGGTCGAGCGAACCGAGATGGTGACGCATGGTCGAGAGCAGGCCCAGGCCGCATCGGCGAGCTGCGTAGTAACCCTGATCGACATCGAGGGCATCGCCAACCTTGCCCCGTATTGATTTACCGTCGGTATCGATTGGACCGTGGCCCGAGACGTAGAGGACGTTGCCGCTTCGTTTGGCGGTGACGTAGCTGCCGACCGGAGTTGCGGGTTCCGGCAGTTCGAGTCCGAGTTCTGCGATGCGTTCTTCAGGTGTGGCCATAACAAACGGTAGACGGCAGGACAGTCGAGTTGAAATGCATGACACCTTCTATCGACCGGTCACCAAGCTCGAACCGCCGCCACCGGTTGTGGAAACTCGCTCGGCGAGAGTGGGCACGGTGATCAATCGCACCGCCTTGCCGACACCGGGCTCCAATGCTCCCTACAGTGATCGGGCATGTATTTTGATCTGATCGTTGTGGGCGGAGGAGCTGCGGGATTCTTCACGGCGATCACCTGTGCCGAGAGCTGGAAGAACTTCGGGTCCTCGGAGAAATCGGTTCTGATCCTCGAAAAGACGTCGAACCTGCTGCAGAAGGTGAAGATCTCTGGCGGTGGTCGTTGTAATGTCACCCACGATTGTTTCGAGCCGCGTGCGCTCAGTGCGAACTATCCACGGGGTGAGAAAGCGCTGATTGGTCCGTTCCATCGATTCGGTGCCGCGGACACGGTCGAGTGGTTCGCTAGCCGCGGTGTCTCGCTGAAGACGGAAGCCGATGGCCGGATGTTTCCGGTTACCGACAGCTCGCAGACGATCGTCAACACTCTGCTCAATGCCGCGCACGCTGCGGGAGTCACCGTCCACACGTCAGAAGGTGTGACCTCGATCGTCACGAACGAGGCCCCGACTACGGAGACAGCACGCTTCGAACTTGAGACAGATGACGGCAATTCCTACACGGCAGCCAATGTGCTCATCGCTACCGGCGGAACCCGCAGCGCCGCAGGGGCCAAACTTGCAGCGAGTCTCGGCCATGAACTTCAGCCGGCGACACCTTCACTGTTCACGTTCAAGATCAAGGATCCACGTATCGATGGCCTGAGTGGCTTGGCGGTGACGCCTGCCGAAGTCAGCATCCACCACAGCAAACTCAGGAGCGCAGGACCTGTCCTGATCACGCATTGGGGCCTGAGCGGCCCAGGCATTTTGAAGATCTCGGCATGGGGTGCCCGTGAACTAGCTGAGCGCGATTACCGATTCGACATCTCGGTGAACTGGCTGCCCGGACTGGACCCGACCGGGATCATCGCCGACAAACGGAAGAGAGACGGGAAGCGTCAACTTTCTACGAAAAGCCCATTCGCTGCGATTCCGAAGCGCTTCTGGCAGCGCTTGGTCGCAGCGGCAGGGGTTAGCGACGAAATGACCTGGGGTCAGCTCAGTAAGAAACAAACCTCTGAACTTGTGAACCAACTCACCGACTCGACATTCTTCGTCGACGGCAAGAGCACCAACAAGGACGAGTTCGTCACGTGCGGCGGTATTTCACTCAACGAGATCAACTTCAAAACCATGGAGAGCAAGCTCGTGCCCGGCCTGTATTTTGCCGGAGAAGTTGTCGACGTGGACGGTGTCACCGGAGGTTTCAACTTCCAGAACGCATGGACCAACGGCTTCCACGCCGGCACAGACATCGCTGCTCACTGAGCAGCCAACTCACCGACGAGTTCGAAAAGTTACGTCCCCTGGGGACGTAACTTTTCGTTAGAGATCGAACCAGATGTGGGCCTGGCCGGTGCCGGCTACGGCTTCGTACTCGCCGAACTGGGTGCCGGTCACGGTGCAGTCGCGCCCGCCGAGGGCGCCGAGCATGGTCAGGTAGTGACCGAAGAAACCCTCGGGAGAATGGCCGTTGAACTCGGGCAGGAAGTCGACGATCGCCGAGTGTTCACCACCGAGCATGTGTCCGATCACCTTGCGGTCAGCGGCACAAGCTTCGGGCGTGCGCAGGTGTAGATCGGGATCAGCTGCCTCGTGATCGCGGAACTCGCGCAGTGGCCAGAACCGGTGGCTGAGTCCTCCGCTGGCAAGAATCACAACTCGACGATCAAGCTCGGCAACGGCCGCTGCGAGCAGTTCACCAAACAGCATGAAGTCGTGTTCATCGGCGGTCTGGCAGATGCCGGCGGACACCCACGCCTGGTCGCCCTGCAAAAACGGCAGCAGGTTGAGGGTGGGGTAGTGCACCGGCAAGTACGGATCATCGATGGCCGTGATCCAGGTGTCATCCCGGTCGTCGGCCTGTGCGGCCCACGCTTGGGCAAGTTCCCGGTCGCCTCGAAAGTCGTACGGCATTTGTGCCATACCCCGAGGCAACTCTTCGGACGTGTACTTGCCACTGCGGTGATCATGGCTGGCCACGATGTGTTCGATCGTGGTGAACCAATGGGTGTCGATGACCACGACCGTGTCTGCCTTGACCGGCGCGAGCTTCTCCGCGTAGAGATCATGAAGCCCGGCGAACAGCGTGGTGTCATCTCCGTCGTTCAGTTCTCGGCGGATCTCCTCGGGAAGCACCAGCGGCGGCACATGTGACACCAATGCTGCGCCAACAATTTCACCCATTACGAAACCACCTTCACCGGGAGCTGTTTGATACCGGCGATGAAGTTTGATCGCAGATGTTTGATCGGGCCGTTCGGTTCAAACCGGTCGACTCGTTTCAGGAGTTCTTCGAACACAAGCCGGACTTCCATACGAGCGAGCCATGCACCCAGGCACAGGTGGGGGCCGTTACGGCCGAACGCCATATGGTCGTTGCTCTCTCGAGCCAGGTCATACCGGAATGGGTTCTCAAAGCCGTCGGGATCATGGTTGGCCGAGTTGTACCAGATGGCGATCTTGTCGCCTGCCTTGATCTGTTTGCCCCGCATCTCGATGTCGCGAGTCGCAGTGCGACGGAAGTGCATGGTGACTGAACTCGTGCGCAAGATCTCTTCGACGGCAGTCTGTGAAAGCAGCGGGTCGGCCTTCCAGCTGTCCCACAACTCGGGGTGGTTCATGAGCGTCCACACTGCGTGGGTCATGGTGTACCGAGTCGTGTCGTTGCCGGCGGCCACCAGCAGGGTTACGAAGTTGTTGAACTCGTGATCGGTGAGTGGCACACCATCCTTCGCCGGTTCAAGCAGTTGTGAGATCAGGTCGTCGGTCGGGTTGGCCCGGCGTTTCTCTGCTTGGACTTGCGCCCACTGGAAGATCTGGATCGACGCAGGGCTGCGAAACGGCACCATACGGAACTGTTCGGTGTCGGTGAGGTCGACGGGGAAGTCAGTGAAGTCAGGGTCGGTGTTACCGAGTAGAGCATCACCCCAGGCGACGAGTTTGTGCCCGTCTTCATCGCTGGTGCCAAGCATGCGGCCAAGCATGCGCATCGGCAGTTGCTCAGCGATGGCATGCACGAAATCGAACTCGGTGTGTTCGAGTGCTTCCTCGATGACTTCGATGGCGAGCTCGCGGATCTCATCCTCGTAGCTCTCTACCCGTCGTCGGGTGAACCCCTTGCTCACGAGTCGGCGGTAGCGGGTGTGATCGGGTGGGTCGAGCTCCATCATTGTGAGGCGAGCTTCGGTCTCTTCCTCGTCCATCTCCTCGAGTCGAATACCTTTCGACGAGGTGAATGTTTCGACGTCGCGACTAACCGCCAGCGCATCGTCGTATCGCAGGATTGACCAGAATCCTGAGCCGTCTTGTTCTTCGGTCCAGTGAACCGGGTCCTCGGTGCGCAGCCGGGTGAAGGTGGTGTGGGGTACGCCGTTGACATAGGCATCGTGGCTGGTGATGTCGGCATCGTCGGGTCCAAGGTTCGGTAGGTAGTCATCGACGAAGCTCATTGTGCTCCCCCACCCGGTGTGCCGCTAGCGGGGTTGCCAGCCATGGGGTTGGGACCGGCCCACACGGTGGTGCCGCCATGCATCGAGTTGCCGACCTGGCGGTAGAAACCGCCAATGATTTCGATGTCGCCGAAACGAGTGAGCTCCTCGGTGGGGGAGTCGTGCAGGGTGAGTGAGGCATCGCCGGAGTACACCGGTCCGAGTTCAACATCGAACCCGCTCATGGTCACGAGTTCATCCAAGCTGTCTCGGCCATCCATCTCGATGGCTGGCATCTGGCGGGTGTGCAGCATGGGATGGCCGTTTACGAACCCGGCTGACTCGGCCGTGCCGGTGATGGTGAACTGGGCATCGGCGATCCGACGCCCAAAGGTGCTGAGTGTGCCGCCGAACCGACCGCCGTTCTCGAGTCGAGGACCGGCTTTGCCGATCGTGACTGGGCGGGTCATCCAGATCTCGGACATCTTCTTGGGGTATCCCTGGATGTGGCCCCGAGCCATCGCGAAGTCTTTATCGACCCAGATGTATGCGGCCCGGCTGAAAGTTTGGCCCTCGTATGTGCACCTGATGACGACGAAGACTTCTTTGTACTGCGAACGTGCTGGGTCGAGGAGTTCGTCGAAGTTGTTGCTGCAGCTTTGCCAGTCGGCCCAGATGATGGCCACCGCGCCGGGATCGTCGTCGGCGAGTCCGAGCGGTGCTGGCAAGAGCTCAGCGACGTTGGCCGGGTCAGTGCGAAACTCGATGGTCATCATTTCGCCGCTGTAGTGCCACGGCGGTGATGGCACGATGCTTCCAGCCCCGGTTGGGGTGCGTGGATACATCAGTCCGTTGAGGTCAACCATCCGGCAACCCTAATCGTTTGGTACCAAACTATTCAAGGGTGTACCGGTAGTGCTATCGCTCTGATGTAGTCAGTCGTTGGCGGCGGCGCCAGCAGTGCCGGTAATCACGAGCCGGAGGAGTCGTGCGAGTTCCCGTTTCTCGTCAACAGTGAGGTTGTTCGAGATGGCGCCTTCAAACTTGTTGAAG
>DNHM01000311.1:239-3310 GCA_003485885.1 Acidimicrobiaceae bacterium | reverse complement strand
CCGAAGCACACTGAAGATTGTTGCCACCGTCGTGGCAGCGGCTGTTGTGCTGTTTCTGGCGAATGCATACCGGTCAGGATCACAGGATTCGGCCACATCATTATCAACTCAGTCGATCCTCAGTCTGCCCCAGCAGATCGACCCAACGCTGCCCACGACAGTTCCAACCACTGCGCCACTGGCCATGCCGACCGCCACTGTTACGTCAGCCCCCACACCCGCCCCCACGGCAACCGCTCTGCCCTCCCCNNGGCAACCCCGGAACCCACACCACAACCGGCCCCAACCATCGAAGTGTCGCCCGCAGGCGCGACCGCCTCAGCCGGTGCCCTGGCTGCGCCCGTCGAAGAGCCAACTGCAACAGCGCAGGAACCGCTGGCAACTGCGGTTCCTGAACCAACCGTCACCGCTATCCCGGAACCCACGGCGACGACAGAACCTCAACCGACGCCAACCGTCGACACCGTCGACACCTTTGACGTCGAACAACCAACACCTGAAGCAACAATCGAGCCCACACCGGAACCCACACCGGTGCCGATGCAGAGCGCCGCTGACCTCGAGGCCTATGTGTTGGGCGAGATCAATGCCGTCCGATCCAAGGCTGGCCTTGGGCCAGTCGCACTGGACCCCAACATCTCCCTCATCTCACGAGACTGGTCGCAACAGATGGCGGCAGGTGGTTTCTTCATCCACCGTCCTGGTGACCAACTGAACGTGATGCTCCCTGCTGGATGGCGTCAATGGGGCGAGAACATCGCCAGTGCTCCCGACATCTTCTATGCCCAGGACTCACTCGAGGCCAGCCCCGGCCACTACGCAAACATGGTTGGCCCGTTCACCCATGTCGGTATTGGTGTGTTCACGAACGGCAGACAGGTCTGGGTAACCCAGAACTTCGCCCGTTACTGATAACAGGCGGTTAGGGCTATTCGCTAGTGCTCCATGCTTTGGCGAGTCCGACCCAAAGTGACTGACGCCCTGCCTCGGTCAAGACATGGTCCTCGGTGACGACTCCTGCATCTTCGAGCAGGTCCAAAGCAACATCGAACGCCCACTCCGCGTAGTCACGGTCGGCCTTGCTGATCGTCGATGAAACCTCGGGACAACGATTGACGTGCTCCACCAGTGACGAACTGTCGGCGGGGGTCCCCGAGCCAGCCCGCAATAGCCCGATACCTGCGCCAAGCCAGTCAGCCCACTCGAGCCACAGAAGGGCATCGCGCTCCCGAGGAGCTAACTCGCCTGCCACACCGGTCACTACCGAGACCCAGCTCTGAACAAGAGCGTCTGGAGCATTGGAGGTGGTGTCCTCGTCAGGAAACCCCACTGCCGATTGCATCGTCGACAACGCCGCACGGTTGGCATCAGCGAACCCGCGGTCGTCGAGACCTCGCCGCACATCGATCTCGAGCTCGGCTACCTGAAGAGGGGCCAGAAGCTGGTCGGCAGCGACCAATATGCGGCGCCGCACAAACTGCTGATTGGCGGCGCTGCCAGGTCCTAGCTCTGGCACGACCGAACCTTCACCCGGCCATGCAGCAACGACCGCTGCGAGTGCATCGTCCGTGTCCATCTCGACAACTCGCACACGATCGCCAGAACTTTTGGCCTCCTCAAGCAGGTCCATCGGCGCACCAGCAAGCTGCAGATCTTCGAGGCACCCATCATCGCCGAGTTCTACAAGGATCGAATGTCGCAGATCCGTGATCTCGTCGTCGGCTTCTTCGACGCGCTCCGCATCCTCTCCGGTGGCATCCTCGCTGCTCTTGGCAATCGTGGGCTCGATGATGTCGACCGCGTTGAATCCCAACACGATGGAACGGCCGAACGGAGCGGTGACCGTCCACGCACCGGTGAGCTCCGACGTACCGATGGCGGCTGCCCAATCTGGCAATAGCTCGGGGTTAAGGCTATTTCGGGCGAGATCAGAGGTGGCAACGTCCAGCCCATCGGACAACTCAGCGATAGCAGCGATCAGCACTGCACCCCGACCGGTGCGTGCGTCTGCGCAGTAGGTAACAAAGTCGCCAATGCTGATGTCGGTGTCAAATACTGGAAACAACCCGCTCACCCAGGCTTCGAGCTGGGGTCCATCGAGGTCGACGACGATCGAGGCCCGTTCGTAGAGTTCCTCGAGCAGCGAGCCATATTCTGGGGTTGTTTGCACGACTTCGGTCTAGCGTCAGATGGGTGAGCATGCACCCTTATCGCCGCGGAAGACCTCGTCATGCCTGAGTTACCCGAAGTCGAGACCATCCGAGCACAACTCGATCCTTTGGTAGCAGGCCGCAGCATCGTGAGTGCCTCGAGTCACCCATCAGCGAAATTCACGCCAGCCATAGAGGCCCATGGCGCACAGATCGAACAGGTCCGGCGCCGCGGGAAATACTTGCTGTTAGACCTTGATGATCAACGCGAACTGATCGTGCATCTCGGTATGACCGGAGTGCTGTCAGTACCTGAACAGGCCGGCGACAGCCCGTACGTGCGGGCTCAGTGGGAACTCGACGATGGCCGATGGCTGGTATTCAACGACGTACGACGGTTCGGCCGGATTCGTGTCGTTCCCGCCGGGGACTATGCCAGCATCACTACCTTGCGGGACCTCGGCCCCGAACCGTCAGATGCTGCCTTCACGGCACAGCACCTTCATCGCGCCCTCAACAAGAGTTCACGGCGCCTCAAAACCCAACTGCTCAGTCAACGTCCTGTCGCTGGCCTCGGAAACATTTATGCCGACGAAGCGTTGTGGCTCGCCCAAGTACGACCCACCGCCCGTTCCATCAGCAAACCCGCTGCCGCCAGGTTGCGCGACGCGTGCATCGAGGTCATCGAGAGTGCCATAAGTAACGGTGGCACGACCCTGCGCGACTACCGGAATGCCGAAGGCGGATCTGGCAACAACCAGTTCTATTTGCGGTGTTACGGACGAGCCGGCGAGCCGTGTGAACGATGTACGACGCCACTGCGTTCGATGGTCGTCGACGCTCGAACCACTACCTGGTGTCCGACCTGTCAGAAGCGTTGACCGCTGCGACCACCAGCTGCCGACTGCCGACTGCCGACTG
>DNHM01000311.1:0-144 GCA_003485885.1 Acidimicrobiaceae bacterium | reverse complement strand
TGCGGGCGGAGTAGGTCCAGCGTGTACTCGGCAATGAGGCGTGGGCTCAGCCCACGCCTCATTGCCGTTTTTGGCCCCTATGGGCTAGAGCGACGTAACGGATCCACCATCAGCAGGTAGATTCTCAACGTGTTCCGGCGACTC
>DNHM01000029.1:1433-3091 GCA_003485885.1 Acidimicrobiaceae bacterium | reverse complement strand
GAGCTCATGGTCGACCTTGCGTACGCGTCGGTGTATTTCGGTGATATCGAAATGGCAGCCGAAGTCATCGAGTTGGAAGACCAGATGAACGATCTGGTGCACGACATGCGGCAACGGTGTGTTCTTGCTGTCCGAAAGCCTCGTGAGGCCGAAGGTATGTCGTCGGTTCTGCAGGTAGTGAGCGCGATCGAACGGATAGCGAACGATGCGGTCGCAATCTCGCGGATCGTGACCCACAAGCTCGGTATTCCTGCAGAACTCATCGCCGACCTGAGCGAGGCGGCCGAGGTTTCACACCGGGTCCTCGTGAGCGATGGTTCCCACATGGCCAATCGACCGGTTGCCGACTTCGAGCTACCGGTCGCTACTGGCATGAGGATCTTTGCGATCCGACGAGGCCGTCAGTGGGTCACCAATGTCGGCGGTGACTTCATCATGTTGTCCGGCGATGTCTTGTTTCTCCGTGGCTCGCCTGCAGGCATCGTGCGACTTCGTGAGCTTGCAGGTGCACCAATATGGCAGCCTCCTCGCCAGCCTGAAGGTTCACGGGTGTCGGACCTGGATCGAGCCGTCGATGTGCTGGTCGAGATGAAGGATCTGAGCGAGGCAGCGGTCGGTCTGGCGTACTCTGCACTTGTGCTCGGCAATCGTGGTCTTGCGGCCGAAGTGCGTCAGCTCGAGAGCCGACTCGACGACATGAACGACCGTCTCGAAGTCTGGGTCTTGCGTGCGGCGAAGGAGGACCTTGATCCTTCGCCGCTACGAGGGCTGTTGCACTTGGGTAAGGCCGCCGAAGATCTCGGCAATCAGGCCAAACAGATGACCTGGGTAGTGGAGCAGGGCGAGTCGGTGCATCCGATCCTGGGGATAGCGCTTGGTGAAAGCGACGAGGTCGTGATCGAGTTGCCGATTGCTCCGGGTTCACCAGCTGATGGCCGGACCCTAGCTGAGTTGCAGCTGAACCTCGAACCAGGCTTCACCGTGCTGGCACTGCGGCGGGGGCAACGTTATATCTATCGCCCCCGTGGATTGCAGTCGCTCTTTGCCGGTGATGAGATCATTGCCAGTGGGCCCGACGAAGGACGCGAGCAGCTCGCAGTCCGTTTCGGGTGGCGGTTGCTTCGAGACAACGAGACCGGCGTAGACGAATTAGTTCCGGTGTCGTCAAAACCGACATAACTCAAACAGTGCAGAATTCGGCTGAACCAGGTCCTTAGCGCGCCGACAGAGCAGATAGCGTTCATACCAATGATGGATCAGCTCCGAATGCTCTCGATTCACGCTCACCCCGACGACGAGTCATCGAAGGGTGCAGCCACGACCGCCAAGTACACCGACAATGGTGTGCACGCGACACTGGTGTGCGCCACCGGCGGCGAGGAGGGCGACATCTTGAACGAAGCAGTGAACACACCCGAAGTCATTGCTGACCTCTTTAATGTCCGTATGGCCGAACTCAAGGCCGCCACCGACATCATTGGCTACGACGTCGTCGAGATGCTGGGTTACCGAGACTCGGGCATGAAGAACGGCGAGGCGAACAACCACCCCGACTGCTTCTGGGCTGCCCCGATCGAAGAGTCGGCCACCCGTTTCGCAGCGATGTTGCGTACCCACCGTCCTCATATCGTGATCAGCTACGGCGATCCCATGGGTGG
>DNHM01000029.1:0-1310 GCA_003485885.1 Acidimicrobiaceae bacterium | reverse complement strand
TCTCGACGGTGAGCCGTGGCAGGTGCTCAAGCTGTACAACTCCATGTGGTCCAAGGAACGTATGGTGGCAACCCACGAAAAGTACGAAGAACTCGGCCTGAAGTCGCCGTTCGACGAACGTTGGCTCGGCCGGCCGGGCCATGACCATCTGATCACTACCCGCATCGAAGCCGAAGCTTGGTACCAACGTCGCAACGATGCGTTGCTTGCCCACGCGACCCAGGTCGATCCAACCTCGCCATTCTGGTTCGGGTTGCCAGCCGATGTGATGGCGTCGTTGAACAAGGAAGAATGTTTCGAACGCGTGTGGTCCAAGGTCGACGCGCCGGTGCCCGAGACCGATCTGTTCGCAGGTATCGAGGTAGCAAACCATGGCTGATTTCTGGAGCGAGGAATGGTTCGCTGCGGTGAACAGCAGCGCTGATGTGCTGCCGTCGGTCGATGGCCTGTCGTTCAGTTTCGATGTCGAGGTCGCGGAGTCGGCCAATGGCAAGGTCCGGGCCCATGGCCAGGTGACCGACGGCCGCTTGAGCTCGTTTGTCTCGGGAAAGTTTGTTCCCGAAGTCAAGGGCGAGAAGGCCGATGTGTCATTCGTTGGCAAGGCAAAACGACTGATGCCGATCATCACTGGCGAACAGCCGGCACTTGTTGCCTACATGCTCGGGGAACTCAAGGTCGAGGGCGAATACCAATTGGTGGTCGATGAACTTGTAAATCGAGGCGATGCCGTCGCGTTTGAAACGTTCCGTGCCGATGTCGCCTCCGCCACAAGCGTCTAAGCCATGCCAAGAGAGCGGTCGCCGAGAGTCAGGCTCCGAGTGATCGTTGCAGGTTGCGAATAGCAACCCAGCTAATCAGCTGCACGCCAGCGTCTTTGAGGAGTTGGCGATTCGCCGGGTCGATCAACACGGCATGATCGCCGATCCTCGCTTGGGTGTCGCCGAGGAGCGCGTGTAGTTCGGGCGTGTCAATAGCTGGCTGCATGCTGAGTTCGGTGACCCCAGGTTCGAGCGATGCAACGAAGTCCGTGAACGAAGCTTGGCGGTCATTGCCCTGCAGCGATGCTGTACGGTCCGGCGACAGAATGCCTTCTTCTTCGGCGAGTGACCGAAGCGGGAATCCAGCGTTGTCCTCGGTGGCTTGGTCTGCGAGCCGAATCGGTAGCGAGAACTCACACGCCAGGTCGATATAGATGTCGAATAGCTCCGGCCGCAACACCAGTGCGCTGAGATGACTGTCGAGGTGGGTGGGATCGAACCCCCACACGACTGAACGTTCGATCTGGGCTCGGCACTCGCGTCGTACCTCGT
>DNHM01000210.1 GCA_003485885.1 Acidimicrobiaceae bacterium | reverse complement strand
AGTGCCGGCAGGTCATAGCCGCCTTCGAGAAAGACAATGCGGTGCCCGGCAGGAGCGATCTCGAGGATCCGAGCGGTTAGCAGCGCGTAGTCGCCTGCACTCAGCCCCATGTCGGTGATTGGATCCGCGCGATGTGCATCGAACCCAGCCGAGATAAGAACCCACGTTGGAGCGAACGCGTCGACCTGGGCAGCAACATGGCGATCCCACGCCTGGTTGTACACGTCGCCTGTCGCTCCCGGAGGAAGTGGCACATTCACCGTGCTGCCGATGGCGTCGCCTGCTCCCGATTCTCCAATGCGACCGGTGCCTGGGTAACACGGCCATTGGTGAAACGACACGAACATCACTCGTTGGTCGCGGTAGAAGATGTCTTGGGTGCCATTGCCATGATGGGCGTCGTAGTCCACGATCAAGACCCGCTCGCCTGCGTCGGCTAATGCAGTTGCGGTCACCGCGACATTGTTGAACAGACAGAAACCCATCGATTCGGCCTTGGTCGCATGGTGACCTGGGGGCCGCACGGCGCAGAAGGCAGTGTCAGCCTGGCCCTGACGAAGCCTCTCGATCGACTCCAGGCCCGCACCAGCGGCGTAACGCGCCGCGTCGAAGGACGCTGGCACAACCACGGTGTCCGAATCGATGCGACCACCGCCGCGGGCGCTGACGCCCTGAATGAGTCTGACCAGACCCTCGGTGTGGACATCAGCCAGGAGTTCAAGCGGGGCAAGGGGCGCCTCGACCAGAGTGACCGCTTCTCGCAGATCAGCGCGATCGAGAGCGGCGGCGACAGCAGCGAGCCGCTCGGGACTTTCGGGATGCATCTCGCCTGCGGTGTGTTCGATACATCGGTCGTTGGTGACAAACAGCACGTTACGACTGTAGGCCCTGGAGCGACGGAGCGATCGCCGAGAATCGTCACCGTGCAAACCATCGGTCAAATCGGTGGGCAGAGTCGTCGGTCGCGAGCAATACTGTCTACATGGCGACACGAACCATGGTCTATGTCGGGCGCGACCGCGTCCAGGTCGGACCGTGGAAGGCAGCGGGCACGACCGCAAACCTGATTCCGTATCCAGAGCGGGACCGGTTGTCTGTCGATGCAGTACACAAGGCGATCGACGAGGCCGTCGACCGGGGCTTCACCAACGGTTATACGGCGGCGCTCAGCCCTAGTCAGGCAGAACCGTTCTTCGAAGCCGGATTTGTATTACATGAAGAACTCCATCTGTTGCGGCGCGAACTTGGCGACGAAGTCAACGTCACTCGAGGCGCGACCCGACGGGCCCGCCGTATCGATTGGGACGAAGTTCTGGAACTCGATGCCCTGGCGTTTCAAGACTTCTGGCAGTTCGATCGGGTCGCTCTGGCCGACGCTGTTCGAGCCACTCCCCGTCATCGCTTTCAGGTAATCAAGTCGGCGCCGGTGTTTGGTTATCACATCACTGGTCTTGCTGGACTAGATGCATACATTCAGCGAGTCGCTGTCCATCCCGACGCACAACGTTTGGGATACGGCGCTGCACTGGTGAACGACTCATTGCGGTGGGCGTGGCGCAACGGGGCGACAACGGTGCAGGTGAACACCCAGATCACCAACGATCGAGCGGTTGGACTGTACGAACGATGCGGCTTTACGTTCGCACCCCATCGGCTGCTTGTGTTACACCACGATTTTGCGCGAGGCGATCGCGGCGAAGCCGCTACTCCGCCGATCTATACCTAGCCAGTCTTGGCTCCTAGCCAATCATTGGCAGCCGCGACGAGACGTCGTTGGGGAATCGAATGGCACCTTGGCGTGTTCCTCTTTGCATGCCAGCCCAGACCAAATCACGTGCCCTAACCAACAAGACCTTCGACGAAGCCATAGCCGACCACCGTGTGGTTCTCGTCGACTTCTGGGCTACGTGGTGTGGGCCGTGTAAAACGATGGCGCCCGACCTGGATCTCATCGCACGCGAGACCGAGGACGATGTACTGATCGCCAAGGTCGATGTAGACAAGGAGCGCCAACTCGTCGAACGTTTCGGCATCCAGTCAATGCCCACAATCATCACCTTTCACCAGGGAGAAGTACACCGCACCTATATAGGTGCGGTCCCTGCCGCTGGACTTCGGGCTGCACTGGCCGACGCACAAAAGCCAAAACGCAAGGGCCTGCTGCGTTCCCTGTTCGGCAGCTAGCCGAGCGCTCCCCTAACCGAGACATCAGACATCAGAACCGACGTCGGTGGCGGCTTGTGGTTACGGCACCGTTCACGAGTGTGCTCGAGACAACAGATAAGGGGCGACAAAGGACATAACCCAACTGTCTGCTTGGCGACATCACCTATGGCCCAGGTCCGTCAGAGTGATCTACATCCCAACTTCCTACGGAGATGATCATGAAGAACCAAGCACTCACCACAACCCTGGCAGTGCTCCTTGCTGTCTCTCTCAGCGCCCTTGTTGCGCTGATCGTGAGCACCCAGGCAATCGGCGGACAGACCGTGGCCGACCTACCAGCGGCGATTGAGATCGTCACGCCCGAGGCTCCTCAACCGCCTACTGGCGATGCTTCGACAAACGACGACGCTGCCGTACCGGTCGATACCGACGAAGCGCCAACTCCGAGCAACGACAACACCAGGTCGCCAGCTCCAGCCACGAACACTG
>DNHM01000549.1:643-3583 GCA_003485885.1 Acidimicrobiaceae bacterium | reverse complement strand
TCCATACGGAGGGGCGTTAGTTTCCCAGCGCTCTTCGATCAGCTCAAGTGCTGCCATGCGATTGTTCAATTCGACCGCCATGTGGTGGCCAACGTCGGTGCTGATGAACCCGCTGCGCTCCATTTCGCCGATCACCGACTGTTCCGCAACCAGTGCATCGCGGCGGGCCTGTAACAACATGGCGACTTCGAGTTCGGGGTGGCTGTCGAAGTGTTCGCTGAGTTCCCGGCGAGCTTCGACAACTTCTTCGTCGTAGGTGGTTTGCATGGCGTTTGCCATCGAGGAGAACAGCACACCTTCGGTTCCGAGGCGTTTGATCTCGGCTGATCCTGCCCGGCGGGAATAGATTTTGGCTTGGATCTCTTGCTGGTGGCGTTGGTTGGCTTCTTGGCCCGATAGCCCGAGTCGAGCGATCAGCCCGCTGATTGTCGTGCCCTGGATCAGCAGGGTGAAGAGCACTACACCAAACGTCATGACCAGCAGCGTGTCGACGACCTCAGGGGAGAAGTCGCTTTCTTCGAGTAACAGGGCAAGCGCAAGAGAGATCGCGCCTCGCAGCCCGCCCCAATACATGATGTGGCGGAAGGGGATTGGTACACGTCGACTTGGCTGAATCTTGGCGTGCAGAGCCCCAAAGCCGTAGACGATGATCAATCGGGTTGTCAGAATCGCGCCGATTGCGATGAGTACGTTCAGGATGTTCTCGCCGATATCGATCTCGCGCAGATTGATCTTGAGCCCAATGACCAGGAACACCAGCGAGTTGACCAAGAACGCCAGGACTTCCCAGAAGTATTCGAGCGTGATGCGAGTGGTGGGCGAGGTGTTGCGCAGCCCGATGTTGCCGACCATAAGACCGGCAGCGACCACGGCGAGGATGCCGCTGAAGTGCAGATCTTCGATGTTGAAGATGAGCCCGAACTCTTCGGCGACCAAGAACGAGCCATAGGCCAGAGCCAGGCTGGTGGTTGTTTCGATCAGGGCATCGTCGACGCGAGCAAGTACGACCGACGCCACGAACCAGCCGAGGACGAGCCCGACGGCCAGTCCGCCACCGCCCACGATGAGGAAGTCGCCGATTGCGTTGCCGATACCGAAACTTTTGTCGGGTGCGGTCGCGTCGACGGCGAGCGTGAAGGCCACGAACGCAACGGCGTCGTTGAACAGGCTTTCACCTTCGACCAGAACTGACAGCCGTTTGGTGACACCGAGTGACTTGAAGAACGCGATGACGGCAACTGGGTCGGTGGCCGAGATCAGCGCACCGAAGGCGACGGCGGCCAGCCACGGAACCCCAACCAATGCCCACACAATCCAGCCGACGGCGAACGTGCCCAGCATGGTGCCGCCGATGGCAAAGATCAGAATCGGGACAAGGTCAGCCTTGAGTTTGGCCCACGGCAAATGCAGTGTGGCTTCGAACAACAGTGGCGGAATCAGGAGGCCAAGGATGAGTTCGGGTGAGAAGTCCAGGTCAACGAAACTGGGGAAGAAAGCGAAGGCCAAGCCAACGAGCACGAGCGCGACGGTGTACGGCATCTTGATCCGCTTGACCATGATGGCCATCGCAGCCGCAACCGCGAGCAGCACGACGACACTCAGCTCTTGTTCAAGGAAGTTGTTTCCTTCTTCAGCAGCGAGAAGTGAGATGCCCAGCACACAGCGAGTGTAGGACGTGGTTGGACCTGGGATCCGGGCTGGTGTTGGTCACTGCCGTATCGCTGTCCCCAACACGCCCAACCAAGAAGCAAATAAGGAGCGTGATGTACCAAATAGGTACCTGACGCTCCTCAAAAGCGTTGGTTGCATCATGGCCTAGCGCTAACGAAAGATTCGCCAGTTTCTTCCTTGGCGGCTAGCGGAGACCTGGATCGGGTGCTGACCACGGATTGGCGGCAAGGAAGTCGGTCAGGTCAATGACCTCGTCGGTGCGGAATCCAGCTGGTAACCAGACGTCACCCGCTTGGGTGTAGAAGTAGATCTCCCAGTTGTAGATAGCGGCATATGCGGCAGGGTCTTGGCGCAGCAGCGCGGCATAGGCCTGCACCGCGCTTACATAGTCATCGGAGTTGTTGTATCCCCAGATTGCACCCGACATATCGCCAGGCCCGCCCCGGCGGACGAGGTACCGGGCTGCGCCGTTGATGGCGTCCTGGGGGTTGTTGATATCGCCTTGGCCAATGCCGGCCTCATCCCAGGTGGTTGGGAGGAACTGCATGGGTCCCTGCGCGCCAGCGCTGCTCAGGCCCCGGATCCGGCCCATGCCGGTCTCGATGAGATTGATTGCGGCCAGGTATTCCCATTCGATGCCGGTGGCAGCTTCGGCTTGTTGGTAATAGCTCAGGAGCGCATCGGCGGGCTCAGGGTCGATGATCTGCCATGCGGGAATGAAGTCGGCGGCGTCGTATCCGCTACTGAGATCGATCAAGGAACGGCGTGCGGACACGTGCAACAGCGTGCGAGCCTGGAACTCCGATGGCAGCGCTTCGAAGAACTCGATGTCCCAGTCGGGTTCGTAGCCGAGTTTGCGGATCGCAACCTGATGTTGGTGGCCCCACACAGCCAGTTCCGCTGGCGTTGCTCCATCGGCAAGAAGGCCACGCTCGGCCTGCGCGATCTGTTGAGCGAGCCCGGTCGCTGTCGCTGCGACCTGGGGGGTGATCCGCCCGTTCGGTGCCGCTATCTGAGCGGGAACCGAGGGTGTTGGGCTCGCGGCGCTCGGTGTGGGCCCGGCTTCTTGAGTCGGCTGATCAGTCGGCGGTCCGGCTGACGGCTGGGCCGCAGCCACCGGCAGCTCGGTGACTGAGGATTCGGTGAGGGGGGTGGTGGTTGCTGGTTCATCGGCGCGTTCGGATAGACCTGATGGCGAAGCGCTCGGCCCGGCACTACATGAGGTCACCATCAACACGAACGCGCCGAGGACGAGCCTGACCGCCTGCA
>DNHM01000549.1:0-614 GCA_003485885.1 Acidimicrobiaceae bacterium | reverse complement strand
TCGTTCGAGAGCCATCTAGCCCGATCGTACGATCCGCAGCGCTTGCGGTCGGGGGACCCCGGCCCGAGCGGTAACCTCGACCGCGGTGAGCTCGCTTTCGTCGTTGATTGTCTTCGTCAAATCCGACCTAGCGAAGCTCATTCGTTTTGCTGCGGTGTCGGTCCTCACAGTGCCGCTCGGATTGGCCCTGTTGTGGATCCTGCTTGAGGTGGCCAACATGCGACCTGTTGTGGCCAACATCCTGGCGGTTTCGGTCCTCGCCATACCGAACTACATCCTGAATCGCCGTTGGGTGTGGAACAAACGCGGGGCAAATAGTGTCCGCCGCGAGATCGCACCGTTCTGGGCAATGTCATTTCTTGGAGCGTTGTTGTCGACCGCGTTTGTAGCGATCACTGATCGATTTACGGATGCATCGTTGGTGTTTCTCGCGG
Source organism: Acidimicrobiaceae bacterium (assembly GCA_003485885.1). GTDB lineage: Bacteria > Actinomycetota > Acidimicrobiia > Acidimicrobiales > UBA10347 > UBA10347. The sequence continues at coordinate 180 of DNHM01000549.1, read as the reverse complement.
CGAACCTGTGCGCCTTCGGCATCGTGTGGGTACTGAAGTTCTTCGTGCTCGAAAAGTATCTGTTCGGGCCAGCAGCAATCGAGGCCATGTCATGACCCACACCACATCATCAGAATCATCAGAATCGCCATCCAACATGCCAGCGGATCAGCGGACACTTGCCGAAGCGGCTCGTGGTTT
>DNHM01000177.1 GCA_003485885.1 Acidimicrobiaceae bacterium | reverse complement strand
CGGGCTGACTGATGCGACTTTCGCTAGATTCGGCCACGGTGAACGATCGAGGAGCAGTTTTGCTCATCGGCGCTGCAGCGATGACCGCCATCATCATGGTCGCGGCCCTGGTGATAGACCTCGGCATGGTGCGGGCAGACCGAGTACAGAATCGTTCAGCTGCAGACACCATCGCTACCGCAGGTGCTTTTGCCCTGGGTGAAGGCGGCGGCGTCACTGGTTGTGAATCTGCAGCAGGGTACGCAAACGAACTGCTGGGACCTGTTGACCTTTCCTGTAGCGGCTTCGCTTCGTCGTGTGATGGCTCAACAGCCCCGGCAACAGCAGTCGCCACCGCCGATGACATCACGATCACGCTGACCTATCCGGTTGCGAACTCCAGCGAACTACTGACACCAACCAGTGGCGGGACACAAGATCTCACCGCCATGGACGGTGACCCATGTGATCGATTTGGCGTGGCTATCGAGCAACGACAAACCGCACTCTTCTCACGACTCATGGGCCAAGAGACGATCGGCTCCAAGGTCCACTCGGTCGCAAAGGCCGGACGTCCGGACGGGCCTGGCGATCTTGTCAGCCTGTTGCTTCTCGAACCGCAGACCTGCCCCGCGCTGCAGGTAAGCGGTGGTGGATCGGACGGCGGCGTGTACGTAAGTGCTGCTATCAACGAAGCAGGTGAGGTTGCTAGGGACCCCGAGACAGGTGAAATATCGCCAGGACGGATCGCTGTAGATTCCGATGGAAGTTCCGGTTGCAGCTCGGCCATCAGCACGATCACCACCAATGGCCGCCACGCAAACATCTATACCCAGGGCGATCCAGAAGATTGCGCAACCGAGAATGAACTGGGCGGGGGGTGGGGTTGCGGCGAGATCGAGACCGTTGCAGCGGGTGCGCCAGGCTGTTATGCCCCCGCATGCAGTGGCGCAGCGGGAACCGTGTCGCCTCCGCCATCGGCAGCTGGCCAGCCTCGAACTCGAGCCCCTTTTGATTGGCGGTATAACTGCAAGCCGAGTTATCCGGAACTTGACATCGATGGATGCAACGATGACACCGGCACTCAAGGGCCCTACTTGGATGACCTGACAGTCTGGGCAGAATCCGACAGCAGCTACAGCTACTACTCCGACGAATTCCCCTGCAAGTTGAAGCCCGGCGACGAGATAACCGTACAACCAGGGAACTGGTTGATTGACTGCTATCCGTTGTCGGTCAAGGGTGAGCTGACGTTCGAGGGAGGGAACCTCATCGTCGACGGTGGCATCGACTTGTCGTCCGGAGCCCAACTCAACGTCAACACGAACAACCCTGACGAGTTTTATGGCTGGTCGCCCGGATCAACGGTCGACATCCTCGAACACAGTAATCAGGCGGCCTTCATCTTCTTCCGCGACGGCGCACTTTCTAAAGCCGGTCAGGCCTCGGTGAACTTCCAACACACGATGGTCTATTTCAGCGAATACTCAGGTTTCGACATGACCGGCGGCACCGGTGGCATCACGTGGACTGCACCAACGGATGGACCGTTCAAAGATCTCACGTTGTGGAGCGAGGCGACATCGGTCCACAAACTCGGCGGTTCTGTGATCCTTGACATCGAAGGAATCATCTTCGTGCCAAATGCGACGATGCAGTTCCAAGGCAATGGTGGCATCTCGGGCATCCGAAGTCAGGTTGTCGCCAAGTCGTTGGTCACCGGCGGCAACGGAGGGCTGAAGCTCTCACCGGTGATGAATCAATCGGTGAGACACGACACGGTTGCCGATAGCCAACTCATCCGCTAAGGGTAGAAAACCACCGGACGCACTGCACTGAGTGTGGAGTGACTGTGGAGTGACTACTGTCGGAAGATCGAAACCACTGCAACTGGCGAGCTCAAGGCGATAGCCACGATCTCTGACCAACGGCGCCGAGGAGCACTTGCAATTGCGGCGGTTGCCATGTTGCTCGCCGCGTTTGTTGGCACGGCTACCAACATTGCCATCCCGGTGCTCGAAGAGGAGTTCTCCGGCGAGAGCCTGACCCACATTGCCTGGGTCATCTCTGGGTTCTCAGTGACGCAGGTGACCTTCATGCTCCTCGGCGGTCGGCTGGCTGACCGCATAGGTCGGCGTCGCATCTTTGTTATCGGACTTGGCGTGTTTGCCGTCGGCGCTGCCCTGTCGGCGGTTGCACCGAGTATCGACTTGGTCATTGCGGCCCGGGTCATCCAGGCCATCGGCGTTGCGCTGGTCATCCCGTCGTCACTGGCCGCGGTCCTGCCGCTGTATCCGAAGGAACAACACGGATCCGTGGTTTCGCTGTGGTCATCGATGGGTGTACTTGGCGCTGCGGCCGCTCCGACCGTGGCAGCCGGGCTGCTCGAGGTATCGAGTTGGCGGGTGGTGTTCGCGATCGTCGTGCCCATCGCGCTGGCCGGAATGGTGCTGGCGTCGAAGTACATGGCTGACGACACCGTCGCCGATCGGCCGCCGCCGCTCGACCTGCTGGGAACCGTGGCCGGGACACTCGCCATTGGTGGCACAACCTTCGCCATCGTGCAAGGCCGCGCCTGGGGCTGGTTCGATGCGCGGATCGTCGTCGTTTTCTTCGCAGCGGTGATCGGAGCGGTCTTCTTCGTCAAGTCGTCGCGCCGCCACGACGAACCGCTACTTGATCTCGCCCTGCTCGGGATTCCCTCGTTCAAGGTTGTCACCGCTGCCAGTGCATTACTCTCGACTTCAACCTCGGCCACATGGTTCCTGTATCCCCTGTTCCTGAGCGATGTCTGGCAGTACTCGAATCTTGAGATCGGGCTAGCCATGACGCCTGGACCGGCGACACTTGTGTTGTGTGCACCCATCGCGGGGAAACTCGTTGATCGCTACGGCTATCGAGAGTTGTTGATCGCCGGGGGCACGCTCGCCACCGTCGGCACGGCATGGATGGCGTGGCGGCTTCGAGCCGACGGAATCTACGTCACGGCGTTCCTACCAGGCACCTTGTCGATCGGTCTTGGTATGGCATTCATGCTGGGCCCCGCCAACGCTGCCGCGTTACGCGACATCACTTCCGACCAACTTGGGGCCGCCAACGCTGCCTTTAACACGGCACGCTCGGCGTTCTCGGCATTCGGTGTTGCCATCACGACTGCGATGATCGGCAACGCCGTCGTCGGCGACCGCATCGACGAGTTCCGACTGGGGTGGTGGTCAATGGTCGGGGTGATGAGTCTGAGCCCGGCGCTGCTGTTCTTCGCCTACAAGCCTCATCGCCCACAGCACGAACGCGGATTAGAGGGTTCGGACGCTCCATGTTGACGGTTCAACCAGTTGGGCCAGCTCGACCTCGAACCGAAGTGTCTCACCTTTGGCGATCTCCTGGTCGAAACGGAACACACGGTTGCCCCAACTAGTGACCGGACCAAGGGGCGATGTCGACAGCGTTGTTTCGTCGTCAAAAGACGCTTCGAACCAGATACAGCAGCCATCGACGATCGTGTCCGCCGACGCCGTGCGCTCAACGATGTGTCGGGCAGGAAGCGACTCGAGGGATTCGAGCGTGTTCAAGTCGAACTCAAGAATCGGTTGTGGTTCGCCGATCGTCGATTCGACCGAATGCGGACGCAGCCAGAAGTTGTCGTTGCGACCGGTGTTGAACCGGGCAGCGACAGGCGAATGTTGTGAGGCGCTGAGGTCGATGCCATCGGGCAGATCGATGTTCCAGAATCGACGAATCCGCATCTCTTCATGCATCGACACCGGTTCGACGAACAGGCGGAACCGTGCTGGCAGTATCCGCCCCGATGGAGCGAGGACCCTGTCGCGAAGATCTAGCACGTTCTCCAGCATGTTCTCGTTGAACAACTCATCGCCCATTTGTTCGTGGAGCACTACATCGATCGGCTCCGGCGGCGTGAACTCGCGACTGTTTGCTCGGATGTATTCGATGTTGGTGAACCCGTTGTAGTCCCCGATTTCACGAGCAACATCGACAAAGTCGGAATGTTCAACGGCATAGACCTTCTTCGCTCCCGCTCGGCTCGCCATGAACGCAAGCAGGCCCGTGCCGGTACCAAGGTCGAGCACCACGTCGCCCGGCTGCACATTGCGGTGAATCCCACGGTGATACGCCTCGACCCGCACATTGTCACTCAGCATCTCCTCGTGCGCTTCGAGACCTGCGAAATTCTCGCCATTCATCAGGTCGTAGGCGACACTCATCATGCGGTCGCTCGACGCGACCCTCTCCGCAACAAAACCCGTCGCAGACCGGACGAACTTGGTCGCTGCTCGTTGTGCTCGACTACTCATACCCAGAGGTTACGAGGCTGACCCAACCAGCGGCCACAGAACACCGATAACGAACCGGTGCCTGGCACCGGTTCGTTATCGGCGAAGTGCTGCATCGCGGACCGTTTACGTCGCAGGTCCTCGGGTTGCGACTCAGCGAAACAGAGCACCAAGCGCTGCTGCCACCACCGCATGTGTGTCGTCAGTCGACAGTTGCCGGTGCCGGCGCAAGAAGTCGACCGCATCGAGTTGGGTCAACAAGTCGCCTGCGTTCAGAACGTGTTCGCGTTCTTTGGTGCTGAGCCCTTCGAGTTCCGGTGCAAACTGCAACACGAACTGATCGCGCATGAGGTCACGATTCGAGGCAAGCTCCGCTGCCACCCGCGGATGGCGGGCAGCATTGGCCATCGTTGCCCGAAAGGTCGGTCCCGATATCTCGTGCAGTCGGAGCCGCATGGCAACAAAATCGTCTATCCGATCGGCAACCGATCCTTGGCCGATGGCAGGCAGCAGAACCGCTTCGGCAACCTGCTCGCGGCTGCGCACGATGACCGCTTCGAGCAGCTCAGCGGGATCGGCAAAGTACCGATACAGCGACCTCAGTGACAGCCCAGATCGTTTGGCAACTTGTTCGATAGTCGGGAAGAGCGACTCTTCGGCAAACATTTCGAGCACGACATCGAGCACGCTGTTGATGTTGCGCTCACGGCGGGCAACGCGGCCATCGGCTGGGGCTTCCACGTCAGTCATCGCTCTCGACGCTAGCAACCTCCGATCGCCGACACGTCGCTCAATAGTTTCTTCCAATTGTTGCTACCGCAGGGACGTCAACAATTCAGTCGAGTGGTTTGGAAGCCCGGATCATTTCTTCTTCAAAGCCGAGGCGTTCGTAGAGCGAGCGAGCCCGATGGTTAGCGGTCATCACGTTCAAGCTCATCACCGCAGCACCGCGCTGGCGACCGTCGGACTCGATCTCAGCAATGAGCCGGCTGCCAAGGCCATGTCCGTCTACCCGTTCGTCGATAACCACGACCTCGAGATGCACAGCAGGCTGGCCGGTGAAGGAGTCTTCGATCAACGAACCAACAGCGACCGCCACCACTTCTTGCGCGGTGTCGGTGGCGACGCGGACCCACGTCTGAGGGCGCTCCCCGGCTGCCCACTCGGCCACCGCCACTCCGTCATAGCGCCATACATCTTCGGTCGTGAGCCGACGTGGGGCAGGAAAGTCAGCCAGACGGGGCAGCAGCTTCTGGATCGCTGCGAGGTCCGACGCATCGGCGATGCGGATAACGAAGGTGGTCATGGGCTGACCGTAGCTTTCGACGTTGCGAGTTGAGACGTACCGCCCGATCCAGGTTGGTGCTGGCCGAAGTTACCGCCAAGCTGATCGGCGATGTCCATACAAACCGAACTCACCGTCTCGCACACCAGCACCGTCACGCCAGACCAGATCGACGAACTTGGGCACATGAACGTGCGCTGGTACGGCGCCAACGCGGTGGCCGCAACAACCGCCATGTGTGAACGGCTTGGCATCGGCAGCCCTGCGCTGCACAGCACCTACACCCGTCATCATCACGAGCAGATGGAGGGCAACCAGCTCGAAGTCCGTAGCGCCGTACTCGCCGAAGGCGACCACCTACGCTTCTTCCACGAACTCCGCAATCAGGCCAACAATGACCTGGCGGCAACGTTCGTGCACGAGGTGGAGCACCCACTGCTCGAGATGACCGGCATCGAACTTCCCGCCTATGGCCAGGCCCGCTCGATCGATCTCGGGATCGATCGACTGGCATCGGCGCCATCACTCGATGAGCTCCGCAGCCGGGGACTGGCCACTCGGTTAGAACGCACCGTGACGACCGAAGACTCGATGGACGCCGACATCGTGCCAACCTGGCTCACCAATAACCTGATTTGGGGCGGTGAACGCCCTGATGGTGAAACCGACTGGATCCAAGACACCGCAGACGGCGACCGTGTTGCTTTCGCCAGCATGGAAACGCGGCTGCGGGTCCACCGTCCTGTTGCCGTGGGGACCCGCATCCAAACCTTCGGGGCCATCATCGCTCTGGGCACGAAGATCTCACATGACTTGAACTGGGTCTTCGATCTGGATACCGACGAACTACTGGCGGTGGCCGAAACAGTCGATCTTGCATTCAGTATCCCCAACCGCCGCTCCTGCGAAATTCCGCCCGAGGTTCGTGAACGCGAAGAAGCCCGTCTCCACCCGGATCTCGCCGACTGAACATGCTGAACCAACGCCATCTACTGCGTGTTCACCTGGCAATTGTTTTGACAGGGCAACTAGTCTCAGGTCATGTACTTCGAAGCGCAAGGCGCAAGCAGCGCGTTCCGCGACGCCGGGCCTCACCGAACCAACCATGCAGTGGTGTACACCGGCTTCCGCAATGTGGCCGACGACCCAGACTTTCGTCCAGAACTCGCGAACGAATACCTGTTGTTGTGGGGCATGTTCATGACCTCGTTTCTGGCCGACGACTACCTGGCCGACAACAACTTCCACGGCGCGCAACAGACCCTGGTGACCAGTGCATCGTCGAAGACATCGATCAGCCTGGCCGCATGCCTGGCCAAACGAGGTGGCAATCGTGCCGTCGGGCTCACGTCGGAACGCAACCGGGCGTTCGTCGAAGGGCTCGGACTGTACGACCAGGTGACCACCTACGACGAGATCGACCAACTCGATTCGTCGGCCGCTTCCGGCATGGTCGACATGGCTGGCAGCGGCACGGTGCGCACCAATGTGCACAACCACTTCGCCGACAACCTGCAGTACTCGCTCACCGTTGGCGCAACCCACTGGGAAGACATGGCTGGCGAAGCCGCATTGCCGGACCCTACTCCTGAGATGTTCTTCGCCCCCGGTCAAAGCGCGAAACGAGCCAAAGAGTGGGGACCCGACGAACTTGCACGTCGGGTCGACGGCGCCTTCGCCTCGTTGCTCGACAGCTCGAGCGGCTGGCTCACCGTCGACCACCGCACCGGTGCCGATGGCATGCAACAGGTTTATGACCAACTCGTAAACGGCACGGCGGATCCGTCGTCGGCCTTCATCGTGTCCATGGGAGACGCAACATGAATATCACTACTGAGCACCCACTCGTCCTCGTCGGGCAGTACGGCTCGCCGTACACACTGAAGATGCGGGCAGTCTTGCGTTATCGCCACATACCGTTTCGTTGGGTTCTCCGCGACTCGAAATGGGATGACATCCCGACGCCACCAGTGCCGCTGATCCCGGTGATCGTCTACCCCAACGAAGACGGCAGCCACGGCGAAGCAACCGTTGACTCATCGCCGCAAATTATGCGACTCGAAGCCGAGTTCGCTGATCGCAGCACGGTTCCGACGGACCCTGCGCTGGCGTTCATCGATTCGTTGATCGAGGACTACGGCGACGAGTGGGTCACCAAGGCGATGTACCACTACCGGTGGGCTTACCAAGACGACATCGACAAGGCCGGCAAGCTGCTCCCGATGTCTCGCAACCTACAAATGGGCAGCGATCAAGCCCAGCAGATGTTCGACTACATCACCACTCGCCAGATCTCACGGCGTGAGCTTGTTGGATCGACCGAGCTCAACCAGCCGATCATCGAGAGCTCGTATGAACGGCTCCTCGACATCATGCAGGAACAGTTCGCCAGCCATGACTTCATGCTCGGCGACCGGCCAGGACGAGGCGACTTCGGCATCTACGGCCAGTTCACCCAGCTGGTGAAATGGGATCCAACATCCATGGCTGTCGCAGCCAAACGAGCGATCAAGACCATTAACTGGACCGATCGCATGGACGACCTTTCCTGGCTGCCAGTAGACGGTAATGATGGCTGGGTATCGCTCGAAGACCTACCGGCGGCTACCCACAAACTGCTCGCCGAGATCGGCAGTACCTACGCCCCGTTCATGGTCGCAAACGCGCAGGCACTGGTGTCTGGCGCTGACGAGGTGGTATGCGAGATTCACGGCCAGACCTACCGCCAAGGACCCTTCGCCTACCAAGGCAAATGCCTGAAGTGGCTGCGCGACGGCTATGCCGCCCTCACCGATACCGACCGATCGCGTGTCGACGCCGCCCTCGATGGCACCGGCTGTGAAGTGCTCTTCGCCTAGCCTCCGGCACGGCCAGAATGGCCATTAAATGATCAGTCCAACTCGACCAGCTGAGCCAGGATCTGCAATCGAGGCTTCCAACTCCCCCTCTCTCGCAGTCCTCAACCCCGCACTGCCTACTGGCGGGACATCTCAGCTTTGGCAGTGGCTTCGGCATCCTTGGGGGAGCGTTGGCCAAGCTGGATCTCGATCTGATGCAACGTGCCGGTGAACGGGAACGTGCCGGTGTAGTGCTGTGAC
>DNHM01000180.1 GCA_003485885.1 Acidimicrobiaceae bacterium | reverse complement strand
CAGGGAGCGGCGCGTCATGGTTTTTATGAGAACTGCCATGCCACGCCGATGGACTTCCACATGCCCAACTTCGGCAATGTCGAGCTGCCCCATCTCGAACGCAAGAACTACCGCAAGATCTGTTATTTCCTGGGAATCATGCTGAATGCTGGCGGCGAACGTTTCGTCGACGAAGGCAGAGATTTCCGAAACTACACCTATGCCCAGTTCGGCAGAGCGGTACTGGAACAACCCGGACATCGGGCGTGGCAGCTGTTCGATGCAAAGGTGGCTGACCTGTTGTACGAGGAGTACCGGTTCCACGACGCGTCGTTTGTCGAAAGCGACACGCTCGACGGGCTCATCGACCAGCTGGACCACCTGGATCATTCGCAGGCCAGAGCCACCGTTGCTGCCTATAACGCTGCTGTGGATGCTGAGACGTCGTTCGACCCGTCGATCAAGGACGGCAAGGGCACCACAGGAATCGATCTACCGAAGTCGAACTGGGCCCAGACGTTAGACACCCCGCCGTTCCGTGCGTTCCCGGTGACTGGCGGCATCACGTTCACCTATGGCGGGTTGCATGTCGATGGGTCCGGTGCCGTCTTGCGTACCGATGGATCTCAGATCGATGGGTTGTTCGCGTGTGGCGAACTCGTTGGTGGTGTCTTCGTTGGTGGGTATCCGGGCGGGTCTGGCTTGACGTCGGGGGCCGTTTTTGGGCGACGCGCTGGCCGGGGCGCATCCGCGTTTGCAACGTCGGGCGAAGTTGCGCGCTAGGTAGGTGCTGGGATTTCGCCAGAGCCTCGGCGTACGAGCGTGACCGGCACAATTTCTCGGACAGGACCTGCTAGATCGCCAGCGAGCCGGCTGAAGAGCAGCTCACCTGCTCGCTGTCCGACCTCTTTGGCATTCTGCGGCACGGTCGTTATGCCGGGGTCAACGATGTCGGCCGAGTCGATGTGGTCGAAACCAACAAGTGCAATGTCATGTTGGAGACCCAAGGTGTGCAGAGCACGAACAGCCCCGAGCGTGAGGCCGTTCTGGGCCGAGAAGATCGCGGTTGGTCGCTGATCAGGGGACAGGCTCATCAGTTCGTGGACTGCTTTGGCGGCATCGTCGGGTGTGCGTAAGTCGGTGATGACCGCGGCGCGATCAGCCACTGCTCGATTGGCTGCCGCACCTCGCATGACGGCCTCGAAGCCTGCCCGTCGTTCGACGACTGAATGGACATGTTCGCGGGATCCAAGAAATGCGATTTTGTGATGTCCATGATCCAGCAGGTGCTGGGTGGCCAGTTCGGCGCCACCACGGTGGTCGCTCATCACGACGTCGGCGGGAAACCCTGGGTCACGGTCGATGAACACCACTGGTGTTCCTCGTTTGATCTCGCGTTCGAGAAGTTCAGATGGCTGGTCGGTGGGGGCGCCGACGGGGACGATGAGTAACCCGTCGACCCTGCGGCCGGTGAATGCTTGGATCAGTTCGTCGTGGCGCTCGGCTTGTTCGAGCGAGGTTCCGCTCAGGATCAGGCAACCATGCGCAGCAGCAACGGCTTCGAACGCTCCGTGGACTGCAGCCATAAACGGGTTGGAAATGTTGGCGTGTATGACCCCGACTGTCGCTGATTGAGGTGTCGTGCGTCGAAGGTTTCGGGCGCCATGGTCGGGTTGGTACCCGAGTTCGGCAATAGCGGCGGTCACTCGTTCCTCGAGCTGACGGGACACGCCAGGTTCACCGTTGACCACTCGAGACACCGTTTTGAAGCTGACGTCGGCAAGGGTTGCCACGTTCTTCATCGTCGGTCGGTCCGAGGGGCGCACGGATGTACTTCTATCGGGTCTTGACAACGTTGTCAAGACGGTCTATCTTCAGCAATGTCCACGCCTGACAACGTTGTCATTGCCTTCGACGGCGACCATGTTGGTTGACCACGTTGGTTGGCCACGTTGGGTGCTCAGAATTGTGGACTGTCACCTTCTAATGAAACAAGCCGTTGCTCGCATGCCTGAGACGACCATGACCACATCCCAAAGACTCCTTGGCGCCGTCGAAGCCGGTGGCACCAAATTTCGAGCAGCGGTCGTAGACGCAGAACTGGCAATCGTTGACCAGATGCGGATCCCGACCACGACTCCGGCGGCCACATTGCAGGCCATTACCGACTTCTTTGCTGCCAACGACACCATCAGTGCGCTGGGTATTGCATCGTTCGGCCCGCTCATCGTGGACCCGGAATCGTCGGCCTATGGATCCATCGCCCCGACGCCCAAACCCGGATGGGCGGGCACGCCACTGCTTGACCATCTACGCGATGCGATCCAAGTGCCGGCTGCAATCCAGACCGATGTTGAAGCAGCGGCTGTTGCGGAACACCAACTCGGCGCTGGCCGCGGCTACGGGTCGATGGCCTACATCACCGTCGGGACGGGCATCGGTGCGGGCGTACTCGTCGACGGGATCCCGTTTCGGGGTCGCGACCACATCGAGCTCGGCCACATCCCTGTCCGCCGAGTCGACGGCGACGACTTCGCTGGTGTGTGCCCGTTTCACGGCGATTGCCTCGAAGGTATGGCCAGTGGCCCAGCCATCCAGGCCCGCTGGGG
>DNHM01000334.1:2431-5471 GCA_003485885.1 Acidimicrobiaceae bacterium | reverse complement strand
CCGACCGCAAGCAGATCGAAGGCCACGATGTCGGCCGGCGTCTTCTCAGCCAGCATGTTGACGCGACTTTCAGCCGGATGGATGCGCTGCTGCAACTGATCAAACTCGAGCCGATTCTCAAGAGCCACGATGATCTCGCAGTCGAAGATGACCCGGTCTGGCAGTTGGTCCCGGATTGGATCAAGCAACTCGGGGAAGTACCGAGTCAGCGGCTTGCTGTTGCGCGACCCAAGATGCACGTTGGCGCCATCGCGAAAAACAATGCAGCGGAAGCCGTCCCATTTGGGTTCGAACGCAAGGTCATCACGTTCAGGGATTCCCACCACTGCCTTGGCCAACATGGGCTTGAGCGGAGGTTGAAACGGCAGGTTTGCAAGTCCATCCGCACGGGACCCGTCGCGTGCGGGCTGCTCGCTCACGAGCTCAGGTTGATCGACACCGGTGCTTCCATCAAACGAACAGTACAGGTCCCCATATCGATGGGGGGCGTAACCTCGGTGACAAGCAGGTCTGCGATGCGATTGATCTCGTCGCTGGCTGGCCCGTCGCCCAGCGCGGTTGGCTGGCCCACATCGCCACCTTCGGCAACTGCTGTGTCGATCGGAATCTTGCCCAGCAATGGCACCTTCAGGTCGTCAGCCAAATTCTGGCCGCCACCGCTACCGAAGATCGGATAACTCTCGCCATCCGGAGTCACGAAGGCGCTCATGTTCTCGATGACACCAGCGATACGCAGATAGTTCTTGCGTCCCATACTTGCGGCCCGAGCCGCGACCTTCTGCGCGGCAAGGGTTGGGGTCGTGACGATGATCATTTCGGCCTGAGGAAGCATCTTGGCCAGCCCCATCTGTACATCGCCGGTACCGGGTGGCATGTCGATCAGCAGGTAGTCCATGTCGCCCCATCGCACATCTTCGAGGAAGTGTTGCACGGCGCGGTTCAGAATGAGCCCCCGCCACATGAGTGCGGTTTCTTCCTGATCAACCAGGAAACCCATGGAAACGACCTTGACCCGGCCTTTCCCGATGCGCCGCTGGTTCGGTTTGATCTTTGCACCATCACCGGTTTCGCTTCCAGCGAGCCGGCCCTCGACACCGATCATGCGAGGGACCGAATAGCCCCAAATGTCTGCGTCGAGCACCCCCACGGTGAAACCCTGGTTCGCAATGGCAGCAGCCAGGTTCACGGTCACCGAGCTCTTGCCGACACCACCTTTACCGCTAGCGATCATGACGACCCGAGTCGATGGCGAGACCTCGTTGTCTGGTGGGTTCTCGGCGACACGTTTGCGAGCCCGCGCCATGACTTCGGCCTTTTCGCCCTGCTCAAGTTCCGTCCAGTTGATCTTGACTTTTTCCACACCAGGCAGCTGGTCGACGCGGCCAACGATGTCTTTCTTAATCTGGGCTCGCAGGGGGCAGCCCATGGTGGTCAGCGCGATCGTGACATGAGCAATGCCGTCGTCGCCGAGTGATGTTTTGGGCACCATGCCGAGCTCAACAATGTTGGCTCCAAGTTCAGGATCGATGACACCACGTAGGACCGCCAGGATGTCTTCGGGGGTCGCACGATCAGCGGTAAGGCTCACCCAACAATTCTAGTGCTCGATCTGGTCACCCCTACCGTCAGTCGCTGATGGACACGAGTTCCTTACGGACTGGCTTCAGATCTGGGGCGAAGCGCCACGCCAGAAAGAAGACGAAGCCGCCGCCGATACTCAAACCGGCCGCCACCATGTAGCTCGTGGTGTAACTCGCCACATCGTGGAGCCAACCAAGCAAATATGGACCACCGGCCACACCAAGACCGGTCACGATCAGCTGCATGACCGAGTAGATGCGCGGATAGTCAACAACCCCGAATCGATCCGCGATCACCAACGGTTGCAGCATCAGAAGGTTGCCGATTGTGCAGCCGAACAATATGGCTGCCGCAATCAACATCACCTTGCCATGGACCTGGCTGATCCAGATCAGTGAGAAACCTTGCACGATCGAAAGGATCGAGGTCATTGCGATGAGCCGAAGTCGCGATGCAACAACACCGCCGATGAGCCGAGCGATAACCGAGGCCAGGGCGACCGCAAATACCAACGCAGCTCCGGCATCGGCCCGTTCGGTTCCAAATTTGAACAGCTGAGCGATGCCGCCTACCTGGGCCCCCATGGCCAGGATGAAACCGACGGTGACCAGCCAGAAGAACCGACTTGCCACCGCTTGCTTATAGGGAACCCCGGTCGGGGCGGTCGCAGCTTTGCCTGTGGCCGACACTTCGCCGTCGGGGAGTTGGCCTCGTGTAGCTGGGTCGGGCCATAACGCAACCAGAGAAATGGCCACCGTGACCAAATAGATGAGCGCCAACCATGGCGAAGCATCGGACATGCCCTTGCGGTCAATGATTGTCGATGCAAGCACGGTGATCGTGAGTCCGCCAACAGACAAGCCAGTGGAAGCAACGGATAGCGCCACCGAACGTTTGACATGGAACCAACGCGTCACCAGCGTTGTGGCCGGCACCAGGCCACTCATGCCAACACCAATGGCGAACACCACGTAACTCAGATACAGCGGCAGCAATGCGGTGGATCGGCCAATCAGGAGCAGGCCTGCTGCGGCGATCACGGCGCCAGCACCAACGACGAGGCGCAGATCGTGCTTCTGTATCACCGGCGCGATCAGGCGACCTGAGATTGCGCTGACGATGAAGAAGATCGACGTAGCGAATGAGACATCAGCGGTGCTGAAGCCTTGCTCGTCGGTAATTGCCTCGAGGAACACGGACAGGCCGTAGAACCCGAGGCCAGCATTGACCATGAGAAGAATGAAGACAGAAGCAACGACATACCAGCCGTCGAAGATGCGCCCGGGCGCGGTCTTGTTCACTGGTTAACAGTACGGCCACGGCCAGCCCAGGTTGTAGCCCGGCGACACACCTTGTGACCGTTCGCGCCTTCTCTGTTGTGCGCCATCAACATTTGACGACCAATGTTGACGACCAGGCCAGACGCGACACGAGACCGACGTATGCCGGTCTCGTGTCT
>DNHM01000334.1:0-2366 GCA_003485885.1 Acidimicrobiaceae bacterium | reverse complement strand
TAGCTGAGATGACTAGCTGAAGGAGCTGCCGCAGCCGCAGGTGCGTTGGGCGTTGGGGTTGTTGATGCTGAAGCCGGTCTCTTGCAGACCGTCCTTGTAGTCGAGGGTTGCACCCTCGAGCAGCATGGCGCTCGATGCATCGACGACGACCTTGACACCCTCGTATTCATGGGTGTTGTCATCGTCGGCGAATTCAGAGTCGAAGAACATCTCGTAGCTGAAGCCTGAACAACCGCCAGGACGGACAGCTACGCGCAGTGCGAGGCCATCTTCGTCTTCATCGGCGAGAAGCGCCCCCACCTTGGTGGCTGCATTATCGGTAAGGGTGATCATCTTGTCTCCTACTCAGCGAGCTGTCGAAGTACGTGAATGCATTGTATCGCAGCATTGTTCCCACACTCTCACCGAGCGACAGTTACCTCCCGAGGCAGCGCACGGTGTCATGGCGGTCAACCCCGGTTCATGGGCCTTAGCCTGGCCTGGTGAGTGACGTTCCGATCATCGAGTTCGAGGTAGACGGCCAGCAAGTGCAGGTGCCCGACGATGGCTCCAACTTGCTTGGGACCTTGCGTGATTATCTCGATAAACGGTCCGCCAAAGACGGCTGCTCACCCCAAGGCCAATGTGGTTGCTGCACAGTATTGATCGACGGCCAACCCCGGGTTGCGTGTGTGACGCCGACTCGGCGAGTCAAGGGCCGTTCCATCACCACACTCGAAGGGTTCAGCGCCGAGGAACGAGCACGTTGGGGTGGAGCATTCTGCGCCACAGGTGCGAGCCAGTGCGGCTTCTGCACACCCGGCATCATCGTGCGTCTCGCTGGTCTCGAAGAGAAGAAACCAGACGCAACCGAAGAGGACGTACAACGGGCCCTGTCGGCGCATCTGTGCCGCTGCACCGGTTGGCAGACGATCATCGAGGCTTGGAACCAGCGCGACACCGCCGTCGACGACGGCCGGGATCTCGATGCTGCCGCGCAACGAGCAGAACTCGAAGGCGGCAATGTCCAGGCGGTGTCGATATCGGTTGCTCTAGGCGATGGCGGGTTCGCCGATGACCGAGCTCCCGCCGATGCGCTGGTGGCAGTGCTGAGCGAAACCGGCGAATGGGTCGTCGGCGAGTCGCTGCATCAAGCCCGCACGATGGCGGGCAAGGTTCAAGGACGCAGAACAACTCTTGAACCCTCCCACCCAGTCGCTGTTCCCGACGGGGAGTGGGCGGCCACACTGCAAACGAGCTGGGTCGATCCCGCGTACCTCGAGACCGACGCTGCTTGGGCACTTCCTGGCGAACCAGCTGTTTCTCCGCTCACAAACGGCGGCGCGTTCGGCGGCAAGGTCGATTCGAGTGTCACCGGAGTCGCCGAGCGACTCGCAACCGAACACGGCCGAGCTGTGCGGGTGCTTTATAGCCGAGAGGACTCAATCCGGCTTGGGGCAAAACGGCCGCCGGTGGCCGGCGGCGCCCATGCCGATGGCACTGGCGTTCTGCACGTAGTGGCCACACCCGGCATCGACGAAGCCATCGCTGCTGTGGCCCCTGGACTCGCCGTGGAGCATGTGCAGGTACCAACCGAACTTCGCACCTCGTCCGATATTCGCGGGGCCGGATGGGTCGAAGCAGTTGCCCTTGTTGCGCTCGCGACCGGCGAGCTGACACGAGTCCAGCCACCAGGCAGCGGGTGGGCTGAAGCAACCGTGAACGATGACGGCATCACCGTCCAAGTTGGCGCAGGGGCAGTTCTCGACGAGGTCGTCCTTCGCAGCTATTGCATCGGCGCTGCCCACATGGGCTACAGCCTGGTCATGGGCGAAGCCCTCGCCGTCGACCAGGGCGGGATCGTCAAAGATCTCACCGTGCGTTCCTTCGGCGTCGTGCGGGCAGCAGACACACCCACCATCACCATCGAGATCACCGACGACCACGGCCCCGCTGTCAACGTCAGCGACGCGGTGTTTGCCGCAGTCGCCGCCGCAACCGCCCTCCACGTCAACGCCACCGCCTGGCCCCACGGGTAGTCCGGATCTCCTTCGTCGATCCTGTTTCGGGCTCCTACGTCTACGATCTCAGCCCGCTGATAGAACTCCATTCGTCCGCCTTTCGGCTCGTGCGTCACCAAAACGCTGTTCTAGCTTCACCCGATCCATAGTCCTGGACCGCTCCACGACCCCCGTCGCCGCACAAGCGAGTTGCCGCGTAAACATGACGGTGCCTGGCACCATCATGTTGCGCCAGATCGCCTTCATCACACCGATCGCGTCATGTCGTCGCTGAGCTCAGTTCATAAACATGACTGTCCCTGGCACCGCGGCTTGAACCGCAGCGAGTCGGCGGCCCCACACCGATGCCATGCCTGCCTGTGTTCA
>DNHM01000200.1 GCA_003485885.1 Acidimicrobiaceae bacterium | reverse complement strand
GTG
This sequence comes from Acidimicrobiaceae bacterium, assembly GCA_003485885.1. Classification (GTDB taxonomy): domain Bacteria; phylum Actinomycetota; class Acidimicrobiia; order Acidimicrobiales; family UBA10347; genus UBA10347. The sequence continues at coordinate 6,406 of DNHM01000200.1, read as the reverse complement.
ATCGTGAACGATATGGGCGAGATCAATATCGATGCTCGACTCATCCGCAAACACAGCGGCGACACGATCGAACTTACTGACGGCTGTGTCTGTTGCAGTTCGATCGACGGCTTCGGCGCAGCGTTCGACATGATCCGAGCACGCGAAACACCACCTGACCATGTTGTTGTCGAACTCAGCGGCGTCGCCGAACCTGCACGCATGATCCCGTGGGGGCGTTCGGCTGGGTTCAAGCTCGATGGGGTCATGACACTCGTAGCAGCTGATCAGTTTCTCGAACTTGTCGAACGTATGGACATCGGCGGAACCGTCGCCGAACAGATCCGAGCAGCCGACGTACTCGCACTCACCAAGACAGATCTCGTTCGCCCAGAGGAACGGGAAATGGTTCGCCGCCGGCTTAGCGAGATCTCCCCTGGTGTGCCGATTGTCGAAGCACAAGACCCGACCGTGCCCACCATGTTGCTGCAGATCGGTGGCCGACGACCCGGTGCCGAAATCGTCATCCCTGAACCGACGTTGTTCGACCGCCATGAGGTCGGCCGGGTCGCGATCCCTGATCCCACCACGTTGGCCGACATCAACGCGCTGCTCGACGGGCTTCCAGCCGATGTTATGCGAGCGAAGGGCATCGCCGCAGGTGCCGATGGGGAACGGTGGGCAATCCAGGTTGTTGGGCGCCGACGTCAGGTCGCCCAACTGGCCGAAGTCGAATCAGAACCACCAACCGACCTGGTCACCATCGCACTGCCGGAACTCGCCTAGGGCGATTGCCTCTAGGTAGGGAGATCGAAGCGGAGCGTGTCGTCGACATCGGGCGCTTCGTCTGGCATCAAGCGCCACAGCGGCAGCCGACCCCGTTCCAAGACATCGATCACAATCTTTTCGATCGTTGGCCGGGTCAGGTCCTGCACGAACAAGTCGGGCGGATACATGTACAGATGTTTCACGGCTGGCGATGCGTGCATCTCGCCCTCGCCTTGAGCAACAGCGAAGAAGTCGAACGTCCACACGTTCAACGCATACCGTTCGCCCGTCGACAGGTAGACGGCGATATTGCAGAAATCAGTGACGTCTTCAGCCAGATGTTCGGCCTCGATCCAAATGCGTGCTTCCATCGTTGTACCTGGGGCCGGTCGGCCTACATGTCCCTGGTGTTCGCGAACGCATTGGCCAAGTCGTTGGATAGATCCTCGACATCTTCGCAGCCGACCGAAAACCGGATCAACGATGGAGGGATTGTCTCCTGGCCAGGTACAGCCGCCCGACGCTCCATGGTCGACTCGATACCACCCAGACTCGTTGCATGATTGATGATCTCGACCTGTTCGCAGATCGCAGTAGCTCGTTCGGCACTGCCGACGGTCTCGAATGAGATCATCGCACCCCAACCCATCATGAACTTCGCGGCGTTCTCGTGTGTGGGATCGCTAGCAAGGCCCGGGTAACGCACCAACGCGACATCGTCACTTGCATCGAGGCGAGCCGCCAACTCCATGGCGTTCGCTTGCGCCTTTTCCATACGGAGTGCCAGCGTTCGGGCGCCCCGGATAGCCAAGAACGCTTCCATCGCTCCAATGGTTCCGCCGTTCAATACGCGTCGTCCGTTGAACTCTTCGTGTAACTCGGATGACTTCGTGATCAACAGCCCAGCCAGCAGGTCACTGTGACCACCAATGAACTTGGTAGCCGAGTGCATCACCACGTCGGCGCCGAGGTCCAGCGGTCGTTGCACCAGCGGTGTTGCGAATGTGGAGTCAACAGCCACAATCGTGCCGTCCTTGCGAGGCGCAGAACAGATGGCAGGCAGGTCACACACCGTCATCAGTGGATTGGCAGGCGTTTCCAACCACAACAGGTCGGCAACCTTGGCAGCATCGATCCATCCCTGCGTGTCATCGAGCTCAAGCCGCAAGATATTCCATCGGCCTTGGGCCTCGGCTTCGACAGCCAGACCCTTCACGCCGTGATATGGATCGACGGGAATCGCCAGCGTCGCGCCAGCGGGAAGCCGATTGAGAACAACATGGGCCGCTGCCATGCCCGACGAGAACGACAGGGCATGACCACCCTCGAGTCCGCCCATGAGTTCTTCGAAAACAGCGCTCGTCTCGGTGCCATCGGCCCGGCTGTAGCCACGTTCAGCTGGCAGATAGAAGTTCGATGCCAGCTGGGGGGCAACATTGAGAGGCTGGCCCGGCTCACGACTGCGGCCGCCGGCGATGAGCCATGTCGAGGGATCGATATCAGAGTTGTTCAGGGCCATCACACGAACGGTATCGCCCCAACGCACAGCGTCATCGGTCTACAAAATGCGCCGAGGCCTCTACTCGTCGCGACAAGACCGATATGGCCAGAACTAATCCAAACGATGCAGTCGGTACTGCGCGTGGCTTGCGCCGGACTCGGAGAAGGTTCGTTCGTGGACGAAACCAAGTCGTTCCAACAACGCGATCGACGCTAGGTTTGCCTTCTGGGTCACCGCAATAATCGACTCAGCGTCAATCGGGGCCGGGTCTGCCCACGCCCATTCGATCGCTGCCTTTGCGGCCTCCAAGGCGAACCCACGGCCCCAGTAACGAGGCAACAGCTCGCAGGAGAGTTCCCACTCTCCTCGATGATCGCTGAAGTTGAGGACACCCATGGCCAGGTCGATCGCTCCATCAGCGATCACGAAGCTGCCCCAACGCTCCCCTTCCGTTGTGTCGTGAAAGGCCTGGAGATCTTCAGCCGAGGCTGGCCCACCTAGGTACTTGCGCACCTCTGGATCCTGCAGCAGTTTGGCAATCACTGGCTTGTCCAGTTCGGTTGCGGCGCGGAGGCGCAGCCGTTGTGTCGTCATGCAGTCGTTCGTCCAGGTCATACCTAAACAGTCTTCCAGAACGAAGGTCGATCCTGACACCGTTCTCCACATTCATGCAGCCTTCCTTACGACACGGACCGCTAGTTTGACTACAGATGCGGGCTGACCATGCTGTTCGACACAATGCCGCCGTGGGAGCGCTCGTTGGACTTGCCGTCGGCGACGCGCTGAGCACGTTGACCGAGCTGCCACCAGCCGTCTGTGGTGGCCCTAGCGAACTTCCTCCGTGGGGCGACGTCGCTGCAATTTCTTTCGAGACTGGCGAGGCACTGCTCAGCCGTGACCTGGTGAACATGGGGTTGGGTCCGACCGACATCATCGCCGCCGCCATCGCCCTGGCCGATCCCGACACCTCACCGCCCCTGCTTGGTGACCCCGATGCGGTCCTGATGTGTGCGCTCGTGCAGGGCAGCATGCTCGGCCAGTTCGCATGTGACCCATCCCTCGCATCCTCTACGGAGATGGCTGACGCCCTTCGTTCCGTCGAAGAAGCCACGGACTTCTGTGGCGCTATCCGTGCCGCTCCAACAGCGTCGTTACCCCTCACCGGGGCAGTTGCCGGTTTGCGCTGGGGCCCCGGCGCCATCCCCGCAGCATGGTCCACCCACACAACCGGGGCTGTCGGAACCCGAACCTATGGGCTTCGACAACTGCGGCGGCTTGCCGAACGGCTTATGCGACAGGACGCCCCTGTTCCACCCGAACCTCGCCGCTCACTCGGCCCCCGAGAAGTTGCCCCTGGGCTGTTTCTCTCCAACTTGCATGCCGTGCCCCGGTTCCTCGCCGACCATCCAGATGGCGCGGTGATCTCGCTCTGCCCCACGACCGGCACCTTCGACAACCACCTGGTGCGACGCGAATTCGCGATGCATGACGCAGCGGGCAGCAAAGTGAACCCACTCCTCAGCGCCACGGTCGACGAGGTACTGGCCACGATCAAAGCGTTTCATTCTGAGGAACGCAATGTGCTGGTGCACTGCCACCATGGGGCCTCACGGACCGGGTTGATCTTGCGATCGTGGTTGGTTGAAGAGCTCGGACTCGACGTGGACGATGCCACGACCGAAGCCCAGGCTCGTTGGCCCAAGACCAGCACCTGGAACAACGCGTTCTCCGCCGAAGTCGCCCGCCGCTCCCAAAAGAAGCTCGGCTAGCGGCCAGTCCACCGAGGAGGCCGCTTCTCAAAGAATGCAGCAACCCCTTCCTTCGAATCTTCTGACGCCATCACCTGGTTGCGGAAATCGGCGCTGATGGCCCAGGCCCGGTCATCGTCGGCGGCCACGATCTGGTCTACGGCCTGGAGTGCCAACCGGGCTGCGACCGGCGAGTTCGACGTAATCACCTCGGCCAGCGCTAGCGCTCGTTCCAAAGCCTGACCTGGTTCGCACACTTCATTCACCAGCCCATGACGCTCGGCTTCGACGGGCGAGAGCTCCATGCCGGTGGTCAACAAATACTTGGCCACGTTCAATGGCAATACTCGGCTGGCCCGGAACAGGGCGCCACTTGAGGCAACCAAACCCCGCTTGACCTCGGGCAGGGCGAAGCGTGCATTGTTGGCGGCAATCACCATGTCGCAGGCCATGACCACTTCAAAACCGCCACCGAACGCCACCCCTTCGACAGCGGCAATGAGTGGTTTTGCGCGGTGGCGACCTACAACGCCATAGATCCCGCCGCGCTCGGTCGGCCGGCCACTCGTTGCGGCCATGTCAGTACCGGCGCAGAACATATCGGGACCACCGGTCAGGATTCCGACCCACAGCTCTGGGTCATCGTCCAACCGGTTCATAGCGGCATCGATCGCCTGGGTCATTTCGCCATCGATCGCGTTGCGTTTTGTGTGACGCACCATGGTGACCACAAGCGTGTGGCCGAACACCTCGGTTCGAATCCGTTCGGTGTTCAGTGCATCGTCTTCAGCCATAGGACCAGTGTGGCGGACCAACACCTCGCTACGAAAACTGGGATCCGACCCGAAGCACCCATTACAGACGCGGCTCTACAACGCTGCCAGAAAGTATCCAGCTGCCGTTACCTAGTTTTCGGGGACGTTCTCGATCCGAAGCACATTGCTCACCAACGCCGAGTTTGATGCTCCAGCAACGATCGGGACAAGTTCGCCCGGCTGCAACAGGCCCTGATCGCGCAGGTTTCGCAACACGGTCATGATCCGCTCTGTGCCCTGGCCTTCTGCCGTGCCCAGCGTGGGGAACACACCCCACGACAGTGCCAGCTGATTGGCAACACGCTGATCTGGCGTAACCGCCAAAATCTGGGCTCGGGGTCGAAAGCGAGAGATCGCACGCGAGGTTGCGCCTGTGCCCGTCACGGTCACGATGTGCTGGCTCTCGAGCGCGGATGCGGCCCGGTGGGCAGCAGTGCGCATGGCGAAGGCGACCTTGCTGAGATCAGTCTCGTCGGCTCCAAATGGCTGAGCCTGGCGTTCAATACGTTCGGACCACGCTTCGTGTTCAAAGTTGGCGTCGGCCTGCACGAGGATGTCTGCCATGGTCTCCACGACAAGTACCGGATCATGACCCACTGCAGTTTCGCCCGACAACATCACCGCAGAGGTGCCATCGAACACCGCGTTGGCAACGTCGGTCACCTCGGCTCGGGTCGGCTGGGCCATCTCGGTCATTGACTCAAGCATTTGTGTGGCGGTGATGACTGGTTTACCTGCGGCGACCGCAGCAGCAATGATCTTCTTCTGCAATGCAGGCAGGCCAGGCAGGCTGCATTCCAATCCAAGGTCACCACGGGCCACCATCACAGCATCGCTGTGCTCAAGGATTGACTCTAGGTTGTCGACGGCTGCCTGAGTCTCAATCTTGGCGATCAGCAGCGGGCCGCGCGGTGCCTTCTCACCACCCAGAGCGCGCATATCACGGCCCGTTTTCACGAAGGACACCGCAACCATGTCGACGCCCGCTTCGTATACGGCATCGAAGTAAACGATGTCTTCCGGCGTTGGCGAGGACTGAGTCAGCCGGCTCGAAGGGATGTGCACGCCAGGACGGCCGCGCATGATGCCACCTCGGCTAACGACCGCGGTCGCCACGTCGGCCGTCACCGTGTTCACGACAAGTGACGCAGACCCATCACCCATGTGCAGCTGATCGCCAACCACAAGATTACGAGCGATGTCATCGACATTCACGAAGATCTCTGTGGCTGTGCTGACTTCTTCGCCAGAACGGATATGAACCTCGGTGCCGGCAACGAGTTCAACAGGACCCTCGCCGAACGCAGCCCGGACTTTGGGTCCGGCAAGGTCGACCAGGATCCCGACCGCCGTGTCTTGCTGCGCAATCACCTCTTGAATGAGCTTGACCCGTGCAACAACCCGTTCGACGGTGTCGTGTGCGGTCCCAAGACGAAAGACGTTTACCCCAGCCTTGATCAGAGCGGCAAGAACTTCTGGGGAATCTGACGCTGGGCCGATGGTGGCGACGATCTTGGTTTTGCGATTCATGTGATGGATGCCTTGTAAATCTGGTCGATGGCGGCGTTGATGGTGCAGTCGCAGTTGGTGGACAC
>DNHM01000399.1 GCA_003485885.1 Acidimicrobiaceae bacterium | reverse complement strand
CAAACCGAGGTGCTGGTTGAGTCCCGATCACCGTTCGAAGAACTTTCCGCCACCATGGGAGACCTGGGTATGCGCAACTCGCGCACGATCCTGGGCAGCTTTGGTTTCAGCGGTGAAGCCGCCGACCGCAAGATCGGTGACCTCAGCGGTGGCGAACGTACCCGGCTGGCGTTGGCGAAGACCATGGTCCATCCGGTCAACTTGCTCGTCCTCGACGAGCCGACCAACCACCTCGACTTACCGTCGTGCGATCTGCTCGAAGACGCGCTTCAGGCCTATCCCGGCACCGTCATTTTGGTCACCCATGACCGGCACCTAATCCGGAACGTAGCCGAAATCTTGGTCGAAGTCCGCGACGGCAAGGTCACGGTGTACGACGAGGTCGACGAACGTCTGCTCATGCCTGGCGAAAACACGATTCCTGCCAAACTGAGCACCTCGCTGACCGGCAAGGCCAAGAAGAGCGCAAAGAAAACCGACACTCGAAGCAGCAGTGGGCGGAAACAAGAAAAGCGTGGCCAGGCCGAAGAGCGCAACGAACATCACCAGAACACCAAGTCACTTCGTATCGAGCTTCGCAAGGTCGAGAAGGACTGGGAAAAGGCCGAGGCCAAGGTGGTTGCCCTTCACGCCAAACTCGCCGACCCAGCGGTCTACGACGACGGCGCACAAGTTGCGTTATTAGCCAAACAGGTTGACTCAGCAAAAGATTTGGCCGCCAAGCTGTCGGCTCGTTGGGAAGAACTCGCGTCGAAGCTGGAACGCTTCAACAACTAAGGTTTCTAAACGATCGAACGAAAGAGCCGTCCGGTCCGCGCAATAAGGTTGCTAGAGGGGGCAGCTGTCGAGGATCGACAGCCGCAGTTCCGACGGGTCAACGAAACCAGGTCGTTGCTGTTGGCCTGGTTGTGAGCCGTGCACAGTGACGTTGTCTTTGTTTGTTTGCACTGCTGCCCCGGACACCGGGTCAACGGTCCATGTCACACAGAAGAGCGTGGTCAGATCGTTGCCGTTCCACGTCTCGTGCCCGATCAGGCCGATTCGCCACCGGGAAAGGCCGTTGACTACCGAACGTTCAACGGGATACACGAAACCTTGGCGCAATGGCCGCCACCCTTCCACGAAGTTGGCATCGTCCAATGCAGCCTTGCCAGGTTCCAACTGACGCACCAGCGTCCATTGTTCATTTGCATACGCGTCACTGAGTTGTTGCATGGTAAGCAACTCGCTCATCGAAGGCGACACCGCCGACTCGGCGTCGGGTGGGTTCAAGTCTCGGCGCAACGGGGTGCGACATGCGTAGTCAGGCACGACGAGGCTGCCATTGCCCTGGATGCGATCTGGCGTGAGGACGTCGATCTCGCCTGACCCGACCTGGGCCACCCCGACGAGCCCACCGCTGGCTGACACGATGATGTCGACTGGTTCGATCGCGTTGCCAGTCCCTGCATTCACCACCTGCGCTTGCAGCAGGCTGTCGTCGTCGGGGTCGACAATGATCGAGGCCAGCGCTGGCCTGCCATCGATCCCGACAATGGCCACCTGGGCTCCAGGCGCGACTTGTGCTCCGTCCAGCACATCAAATGCGTCGGCATCATCGACCGTGATGAACGCCAACCCCGCCGCAGCATCTGAGGGCTGGGGTGTGGCGGAAAAAGTCTTGCCGCCGGCGATGACCTGCACCAACCACGGAGCCGCAAGTACCCGCTCGAGCGTCACGATGATCCCATCGTTGAGCACTACTCCCGTCGAGACGTGAGCCCCGGCGCAGCTGAACGCTTCGATGCGAACCAGCGCTTGTTTGGCCACCGATGCCGCGGCGACCAGATCGAACGGCTCAGCAACTGCCGTAGTCGATCCTGGGCTGTTCGTCGGTCCACCTGATCCGGGCGTCTGTGGCACCGCTGAATCCACCTCAACGGGCGTCGATGTCACTGTGGGATCACTTGTGGTGTCTGATCGGCCTACAAGAAAGAACCCGAGGGCCACCCCCACGGCTGCTGCCATCACTACGGCCAGAATCGAAGCGATCATCACCGGTGACTGTTTCGCAGTCCGCATGCGGGGAGCCGCCATATCGGCCGCAGCGAGTTCAGCGGCCAACTCGCCGGCACTTCCGTGGCGCTCACGGGGATCCTTGCTCATGGCCTTCGACACGGCCGCTACAATGTCGGTGGGAACGGCCGCTGGCAGCTGAGGAAATGGATCCTCGTGAATTCGGCGCATCAGCGAGAGCACCGGCGTAGACCCGCCAGGATCGCTATATGCGGGACGGCCGTTCAGCAGAGCGAACAGCGTTGCACCAACGGAGTAGACGTCGCTGGCTGCGCCGGACTCGACCCCGTCGAATACCTCGGGGGCGGTGTACAGGGGCGTCATGGTCAACGCTTGCGATGCGCCCAACGAGTCGTCGGTTAAGTGAGCGATACCGAAATCAGCGACATCGGGCTGCCCTGAGCGGCGCAGCAAGATGTTCGCTGGTTTCAGGTCACGGTGCAACACACCGTTTTCGTGCGCGGTGTGCACAGCACGCGCAACGGCCACACCGATGTCGCGCACTCGCTCGGCACTCAGAGCACCGCCCTCATCGAGATGGTCCTGCAAGCTACCGAGGGCATAAAACGGCATAAGTAAATACGGCTGGCCGGTGGATAAGAAGCCGCTGCCATACAGCGGAGCGATACCAATCGTCTGCGAGAGACGGCCCATCGCTCGACGTTCACGATCGAACCGGCGCCGAGTTGTCTCCGCGTCGACATTCGTCAACACCTTGACGACGATGTCGCGGTCAAGGTCAGCTTGCCTGGCGCGGTACACAATGGCGTTGCCGCCAGCGCCTATTCGTTCACTATTGGTCAGTCCCGGGATGCCCAGATCGATTG
>DNHM01000306.1:3816-6220 GCA_003485885.1 Acidimicrobiaceae bacterium | reverse complement strand
GATCTCGTCGATGTCCTCGATCACGGTGATGGTCGGGCCGGGGCCCTCGCCGATGTGTTCGTAGTACGCCAGCCGGATGCGGGTCGAAGCATCAGCGTCGGCCGTGGGTGGCGTCTGGGCTCGGATCTTGCCGGTGCGGGCATACCCAACAATTGGTTCGAGATGTGGCCGAGGGGCAAAAAACGGCGAGATCGTATAGCCGTAACCTCGACGTTCAGGGGCAACGACCTCGAGCGCATTACAGACCGTTGGTGTGTCAAGCGCTCGAAGCGCCGCCAGAACTTCGTCGGAAACTGGACCACTCATGTTGCACTCCCTGCTGGCTGGAGAACGCCGCCTAAGACGGTGCCCCAAACTTCGATGTCCTTTAATGTCACCGGGTCCACCTCGAGTGGATCCGCTTCGAGCACCGCGAAGTCGGCCAGTTTGCCTGCTTCGATGCTGCCCATCTCATGGTCAAGCTTGAGCTGATAGGCAGCGTCAAGCGTGATCGCCTTCATCGCGTCCATCACCGGGATTCGCTCATCCGGACCGAGCACTTCGCCGGTCGCCGTCAGCCGGTTCACGGCGCACCATGCGGTGTGCAGATGACCCATCGGTGTGATTGGCGTGTCGCTGTGGATCGAGAAACTGACACCCTCGCGCAACGCGGTCGCACATGCATCCATGCCGGCAGCCCGCTCAGGACCAACCGTGGAGTCGCGGTGCTGATCACCCCAGTAGTAGATGTGATTGCTGAAGATATTGGCGCACATACCCATGGCAGCCATGCGCTTGTATTGCGCCTTCGTCGTGAGCTGGCTGTGCTGAACGGTGTGGCGATGGTCCCAACGAGGATGACGCTCAAGCGCTGCTTCGACAGCGTCGATGAAGACCTCGGCTGCCTGGTCACCGTTGCAGTGACAGTGCACGGTGATGCCAGCAGCATGGTGGTCGCTAACGATGTCGGCCAACTGCTCGGGTGCCATCAACCACAGACCGTTGCCGGGGTGACCCTCGGGAGCGTCGTAATAGTGGGGCCAGCTCACACGAGCGGTGAAGCCCTGGATCGAACCATCGAGCACCAGCTTGATGATCCCGAACTTGAGCTTGTCGGTGGTCTGAGCCTTCAGATCATTGACAATACGAGACAGGTCAGCAGGCTCCTGGGGTCCGCCAAACATCGGCGACCCTGCCACCATGATGCGAGCGGGATACGCAGGATCATCGGTCACCTCGCGCCAGGCATCGAGCGAGTCGGCATCGTTGACTCGGGTTGTGCCGAGATCGGTGAGCAACGTGTGGCCAGCATTACGAGCTTCGTAGGCGTAGTTCCACTTGGCCTCGTTAGACATGATGGCCATGGCGATCTCGGTCATACCGGACCGAGCCAACATCATTGCCGCTGGCTCTTGCAGCTCACCATTTGGTGTGCCATCGGCGTTGCGAGCAATACCTGGCGTGATTGAGTGTTCATTGATCTCGGAGAAGTCGAGCATTGCGGTGTTCACCGTGGCCAGGTGGGCACTTGCGTGGTACACGTAGATCGGGCGGGTAAGGCTCACCCGGTCCAGGTGCTCGGCCAACAGTCTGTCATCGGGGAAGTAGATCGGATCGAGACCCCACGCGATCAGCGGGCTCGAGGCATCTTCGAGCTGGCTCTCGTGCTCGGCCAGACGATCGAGCACCGCGTCGACGCTCGTACACCCTGTCCACAGGTTGCCTTGCGGGTCCTTGCGGTCGAAGAAACCGACATACGGGAACTGCCACACGCCACCGGACATGACATGGGTATGTGCTTCGATAAATCCTGGCGTGAGTACCTTGTCGGCGAACGTGTTGTCCACCGTGTGCTCGCCCCAGCCGGCGAGTTCTTCTACCGTGCCAACAGCCAACACCCGTCCGTCTCGCACAGCCACCGCTTCGGCGAACGGAATGGCGGGGTTCATCGTGATGATGCGTCGTGCCGGATAGATCGTGGTTGTCATGGGGCCTCGTTGACTCGGAGATGCGAAGTGACCATAAGACTTCGCAACATCGACACTGTCTCTCGATGTCTGAACTGATTGTGCCAGCTGGGAGCGCGCAAGGACGAAGCCAGCTCGAGCAACTAGGTTCGCCAGATGGACGAAACGACCGTTATTTACCCGGCCCAGCGGGTTATCACTATGAACCCAGCTGTGCCGACAACGTCGGCAGTCGCTGTTCGCGACGGTCGAGTCCTAGGAGTCGGCAGCGTCGACGAGTTAGCTGCCTGGGGTAAACACACCGTGGACAACACGTTCGCCGACAAGGTCATCATGCCTGGATTCGTCGAGAGCCATTGCCATGCAATGTCGGGCGGCATGTGGGAGTACCCCTACGTTGGCTTCTTTGATCGCCGCGCATCCGATGGTCGTCTGTGGCAGGGTTGCAAAAACATCGA
>DNHM01000306.1:0-3732 GCA_003485885.1 Acidimicrobiaceae bacterium | reverse complement strand
GGAGATGCGAGCCGCTGGCGCGGCCGAGACCGACGTGCTTATCGCCTGGGGTGTCGACCCGTTGTACTTCGACGGCGAACGGCTCGACCGCCACCATCTGGATCGGGCCAGCACTACCCGACCGATCTATCTGAATCATGCCAGCGGCCACCTGGCGACGGTCAACACCCACATGCTCGAGATCAACGACATCACCGAACACACACCGACCCCGGGCGTGGCGCTTGGACCAGACGGCAAACCAAACGGCGAGCTCCAAGAACCAGCGGCCATGGGCCTCCCCGAGGGCGTGCGCGATCAACTCCGCACCGCAATGAGTAGCACCACGTCGTTGTGGAACTTTGCCTACGAAGCCCGCAACTGCGGCGTCACTATGGTGACCGACCTCGGCGGACGGGGCCTCGACGACGAACGGGTTGCCATGTGGGACGAGGTCACCGCCGACGCCTCGTTCCCGGTACGGGCCATGCTGGCGGCGTCACCGTCGTACACCGGTTTTGCTGACCACAACGAGGTGGCAGAGATCGTGGCGGCCAAGGCCAAAGAGTCAACCGACATGCTGCACTACGGCGTGATCAAGATCATGCTCGACGGCTCGATCCAAGGTTTCACCGCCCGCGTCGACTGGCCGTACTACTACAACCCTCCGGCCGATGCCGCGGTGAACGGCATCTGGGTCATGGCACCCGATCAGATCGCCGACATCGTCCTCGCGTATCACCGCCTTGGCCTGACTGTGCACAGTCACTGCAACGGCAACCAGGCCACCCAGGTCTTCCTCGATGCTGTGGAATCCACGCTCGAAGCACACCCACGGTGGGACCATCGCCACACGGTCCAGCACTGCCAGATGACCACCAAGGCCCAGTACCGCAAGATGAAGGCACTAGGTATGTGCGCCAACATCTTCAGCAACCACATCTGGTACTGGGGTGACCAGCACCGAGACTTCACCCAGGGCCCCGAGCGTGCTCGCAGCATGGACGCATGCGCGACAGCGCTACGCGAGGGCATCTCGTTCTCGATCCATTCCGACTCGCCGGTAACCCCCATGGGCCATCTCCATACCGCATGGTGTGCCGTGAACCGCATCACACCATCGGGCGACGTGTTGGGCGAGCACGAGTGCATCCCAGTGCACGACGCGCTACACGCCATCACGCTCGGCGGCGCCCATCAGATCAAGATGGACCATCTCGTCGGCAGCATCGAGGCCGGCAAGTTCGCCGACTTCGCCATCCTGGACCAGGACCCCTACGAAGTTGATCCGATCGCACTCAAGGACATCGGTGTCTGGGGAACCGTCGTTGGTGGTGTCCCCCACCAATCCACCGCCCAGTAACAGCGCGGGATCCTCGCGTCCCGCCGCTCGCAATCCTGCAGCACCAGGCCAAGGCGCAGTCGCAGTCGCATGAAACACTGCGGTATGACCGACCCCGCTCCGCTGGCCATGACCCCTGGTATCGACTGGCCAATCTTCCCGTTCGGAGGCGACATGCGGGTGCGTAACGGTGAACAGGTCGCCGCCTGGCTCGAAACTGCAGCTGGCTAGTAACGAATCCGTGCCTGGCACCGATTCGTTGCTGATTGACTGAGCACGTGACTTCACAGAACAAGTGGCTGGCTCGCATCGAAGAAAACCCGGATCACTCCTCGTGGTACATCGAACGATTTCGCACCATGGCAGCCGAAGGTCGAGACCTGGCCGGCGAAGCGCGCTTCATCGACGCGATGGCAAGTCGCGGATCCCACATCCTCGATGCGGGTTGCGGTCCAGGCCGAGTCGGCTCACTACTCGCCTACGCTGGCCACACTGTTGTCGGTGTTGATATTGACCCGGCCCTAATCGACGCAGCCCGAGCCGACCATCCCGGTCCGGCGTGGTTCGCTGGCGACCTAGCCGAACTTGACCTCAGCCAGCACGGCATCAACGACCCGTTTGATCTGATCGTCTGTGCCGGCAATGTCATGACGTTCCTGGCCGACGACACCCACGTGGCCGTGTTCGAACGAATGGCCGCGCATCTTGCACCGGAAGGTCGAGTTGCGATCGGTTTCGGCGCCAACCGTGGTTATGAATTCGACGAGTTCCGGGCCGATGTCGCCACTGCCGGGCTCAGAGTCGAGCTAGAACTCAGCACGTGGGACCTGCGCCCACTCCAAGCGGACTCAGACTTCCTGGTTGCGATCCTGACCCACTGACAGCATCTCGCCGAGCGCAGCATCTGATGTCGCGCCGTGGAAGCCGATAACAACGAGTCGGCTGCCAGGGGCGCTTGGCTGCTGGAAGCGGCGCAGCGTCCATCGCTTACCCACCCGTTGCAGCACCACCGGCTGTGCCGGATCTTCCGTCAGATACATCACTCCCTTAGCCCGTACGACCTCGTCAGGTAGTGCGTCCATCGCTGCGTCAACCGCAGCCCGTTCGACGGGTTCGTCACTCGTCCACGTCCACGACTCAAACAGGCTTTCGGCGTGCTGATGATCCTCGGCACCGTGATCATGCTCGACGACCGGCTGAGGCGTGACCACCCCAAACAACAGGGCAGGAGCAACCACTGCATTCGCTGCTTCGACGATGACTGCCTTGGGCGCGAGCTCAGCAAGCCATTCCCGAGTCGCTGCCGCAGACTCGACCCCAACAAGGTCGGTTTTGTTCAGGACCAGGATGTCCCCGGACCCCAACTGGCCAATCACTGTGTCGCCCACGTACACGTCGGTCGACTTCTTACGGATCGTCTCGGCATCGACCACTACGACCGTCGCATCGAGCGTGAGTCCAGGGCCATGCCCATACGCCGCAACCGTTGCCGGGTCAGCGACGCCACTTGATTCGATCACTAGCCGTTCCGGTATGGGGTCAAGCGCGGTGATCGTTGCCAGCGCAGCCGAGAAACCGTCGACCAGGCTGCAACAGATGCAGCCGTTCGCCAACGAAATCGTGTCGCCGTCCTGGCTCGCAATCAACTCTTCGTCGATATTGATATCGCCGAAGTCGTTCACCAGCACCGCAATGCGCTCATCAGCGGTCCGCAGGATGTGGTTGACCAGCGTGGTCTTACCCGCACCCAGATACCCACCGATGACGGTCACCGCAATGTCTGGTTGCACGCTGTCTGATTGCACGCTGTCTGGGTCACTCATTGCCGACAGTGTGGCAGTTACTCGGCGGCGACCATGTGCCCGGGTGACACCTGGCGCATGACAACACGATCAGGCGACGCACCCGCCAGCCACACCGGACTGGGGATTTCACCGGTGATCAAGGGACGCTCACGACGCTTGCGAGGGTCGGCAATTGGCACGGCATCAAGCAGACGTTTCGTGTACGAGTGCTGAGCGTTTTCGAAAATCGCCGACCGGCTCCCGATCTCAACGATCTGACCTAGGTACATGACGGCTACTCGGTGGCTCACCCGTTCGACGACCGCGAGGTCATGACTAATGAACAGGTAACTGAGGCCCATCTCTTCTTGGAGTTCCATCATCAGGTTGATGACCTGCGCCTGAATCGACACGTCGAGTGCCGAAACTGACTCGTCGGCGATAACCAGCTCTGGTTCGAGTGTGAGCGCCCGAGCGATGCAAACACGCTGGCGCTGACCGCCCGAGAACTGATGTGGGTACTGGCGCATCATGTCGGCTTCGAGCCCAACCCGCACGAATAACTTTGCGACTCGTTCATCGAGTTCGTCGCCTTTGCAGACCTTATGCACTCGCAACGGTTTGGCT
>DNHM01000312.1:4750-6365 GCA_003485885.1 Acidimicrobiaceae bacterium | reverse complement strand
CGTCGGCCCGAGCGGAGCGGTTAAGCAAGGTCCCGGCGGGCGAGGTTGCGGAGGCGCAGTGCGTTGAGTTTGATAAAACCGGCAGCGTCGGCCTGGTCGTAGGTGCCGCCGTCGTCTTCGAACGTGGCGATCTTCTCGTCGAAGAGGGTGTCGTCGGACTTGCGACCAGCGACCATGACATTGCCCTTGTAGAGCTTGAGGGTCACGGTGCCGTTTACCCGAGCCTGGCTGTAGTCGATAGCGGCTTGGAGCATTTCCCGCTCCGGCGACCACCAGAAACCGTTGTAGATCAACTTGGCGTAACGCGGCATCAGTTCGTCTTTGAGATGGGCGACTTCGCGGTCCAGGCAGATGGATTCGATTGCGCGGTGGCCGGTCAACATGATCGTGCCGCCTGGTGTCTCGTAGGCACCTCGGGACTTCATGCCGACAAACCGGTTCTCGACCATGTCGAGGCGACCGATGCCGTGGATACCGCCCAGACGGTTGAGCTCGGCCAACATCGTCGCTGGTGACAGCACCTTGCCGTCGAGCGAAACCGGGTCGCCGTTTTCGTAACCGATTTCGATGTACTGGCCATCGTTTGGAGCGAACTCTGGCGAAGTCGACCACCGCCACATTTCCGATGGTGGCTCGTTGGCGGGATCTTCGAGCGGGCCGCCCTCGTAGCTGATGTGCAACAGGTTGGCGTCCTGAGAGAACGGTGACTTAGCGCCGCGTGACATCTCGATCGGGATGTTGTGCTCGTCGGCGTAGGCCAACAGAGTTTCGCGGCCGCCCAGGTCCCATTCGCGCCATGGAGCGATGACCTTGATGTCTGGTTCGAGCGCGTAGGCACCGAGCTCGAAACGAACCTGGTCGTTGCCTTTGCCGGTGGCACCATGGCTGATGGCATCGGCGCCGGTCTCACGAGCAATCTCGATCAGCCGTTTTGCGATCAGTGGCCTGGCGATTGAGGTGCCCAGCAAGTAGACGCCTTCGTAAATAGCGTTGGCACGGAACATGGGATAGACGAAGTCGCGCACAAACTCTTCACGCAGATCGTCGATGTAGATCTCTTTCACACCCATCGCTTCGGCCTTGGCCCGTGCTGGTTCAAGTTCTTCGCCCTGGCCGAGGTCGGCGGTGAAGGTCACGACCTCGCAGCCGTACTCAACCTCCAGCCATTTCAGGATGACCGAGGTGTCGAGACCGCCGGAGTAGGCCAACACGACCTTGTTGACATCGGCTTTGTTTACGTCAGACATTCTTCTATGAGACTTTCGAGTAAGGGGTTGCTGATGGGTCTAGTGATGGGGCGTTAGCCAAGATCGGCGTAACTGCGGAAGATTTCGGCGACGGACTGGCCCGAGTAACCCTCGGAGGCCACCACCATGAGCGTGTCGTCGCCAGCGACGGTACCGAGGACCTCGTCGAGTCCAGACCGGTCGATGGCGGAAGCCACCACATGCGCGCTGCCAACAAGTGTGCGTAACACGACGATGTTTCCGGATGCATCGGCGCCGACCACCCATTCGCTGAAGATGCGCCGCAGGTGACCTGCGGGCACCACCTGCTCGTGCGGATGATCTGGGATTGCGTAGGCGGTTGCCCCACCGGGAATCCGAACCTTGAT
>DNHM01000312.1:0-4621 GCA_003485885.1 Acidimicrobiaceae bacterium | reverse complement strand
TTCACGAGTCATGGGTTGAGCACGCTGTTGAGCACTGCCATGCCTTGTTCGATCTCGGCGAAGGTGATGGTCAGCGGTGGGGCGATCCGCAGTGCGGTCGGGGTTACGCCGTTGAGGACCAGGCCGGCGTGGAGACAGGCGTTGGCAACGTCGCCAGCCGTGCGGCCATTGAGCACCGCTGGATCGAGCTCGGCAGCGATGAGCATGCCCCGTCCACGAGTGCTGACCACGCCGTTCATTTCCTCGAGCTTGCCTCGGATGGCCGAGCCGACCGTGTTGGCTAGTGATGGCGCATCGATCGACTTCATGATCTGCAGGGTCGCCAGCGCCGCCGAGGCGGCCATGGGCTGGCCGCCGAAGGTGGTTGCGTGGTCTCCCGGCTTGAACGACGCTGCTACCTCGTTGCGAGCCCAAA
Source organism: Acidimicrobiaceae bacterium (assembly GCA_003485885.1). Lineage (GTDB taxonomy): Bacteria > Actinomycetota > Acidimicrobiia > Acidimicrobiales > UBA10347 > UBA10347. Next base: position 4,206 of record DNHM01000312.1, on the reverse strand, counting down.
TTGCGCCGATGGGCATGCCGTTACCTAGTGCCTTGGCGATCGAAATCGCATCAGGTTCGATGCCATAGTGCTGATACGCAAACCACGCTCCGGTGCGGGCGAGGCCGGTTTGGACCTCGTCGAACATGAGCAAAATGCCACGTTCGGTGCACAATTCACGTACCGCCGGGAAGTAGCCCGGGTCGACCTCGTTGATGCCGCCCTCGCCTTGGATCGGCTCGAGCAACACCGCTGCGACCGTGTCGTCCAGGCTCTGCTCCAACGCGTCGATATTGTTGTACTCCACGTGGCGGAAACCCTCGGGAAGCGGCTGGAACGGCTCGTGCTTCTCGGGCTGACCAGTTGCGGCCAACGTAGCCAGGGTGCGTCCGTGGAACGAGCGCATCGCCGATACGACGACATGACGGCCTCGACCACCCCATTTGCGAGCAAGTTTGATCAGCGCCTCGTTGGCTTCGCCGCCTGAATTGCAGAAGAACACCTGGCCAGCGGGGCCACCAACGAGTTCGTCGATGATCCGGGCAACCTTCCACTGCGGTTCAGTGGCGAACAGGTTGCTGACGTGCAACAACGTGGTGGCCTGCTCGGCAATTGCCTTGGCCACACCAGGGTGTGAATGCCCCAACGATGTGACGGCAATACCAGCGAGCCAATCAATGTATTCCTTGCCAGCTGGGTCATAGAGACGCGACCCTTCGCCTCGAACGAACATGATCTCGGGTGGACCATAGGTAGGCATGATCGGACAGTGGTCCGCATCGGCCGCGATGTGTTCTACGTGGGTATCAGTCATGACAGGGCTTTCTATTCGCGGTCACGAGCCATCGCCGGGGCGGATGATCGTGCCAATACCGGAAACGGTAAAGATCTCGAGGAGCAGGACATGTTCGACGGTGCCATTAAGCACATGGGCAGTATTCACGCCATTGTCCACGGCGTGGAGGCAAGCTTCGACCTTGGGGATCATGCCGCCGGAAACAGTTTTGGTTCCGACCAGTGGATGTAGCTCGTCTGATGTGGTCTGGCGAATCAGTGTGTCAGGGTTGTCAGGGTCGCGGCGTAGGCCGTCGACATCGGTCAACATCACCAGCTTGTTAGCGCCGACCGCCGCGGCCAGATAGCCAGCCACCGTGTCGGCATTGATGTTGTACGCCTGACCTGTCTCGTCGCTGCCAATCGTGGAAATCACGGGGATCAGACCTTCGGCAAGCAACCGGTGAAGGATGTCGGGATTCACGTCGACGACTTGGCCGACGAAGCCGTGTTCGGTGCTGTGGGGCTTCGCCCGGATGAGGCCGGCGTCTTCGCCTGATACACCAACGGCCAGTGGTCCGTGCACATTGATACCGCTGACGATGTCGCGCCCGACCTTGCCGGCCAACACCATGCGTACAACGTCGAGTGTCTCTGCATCGGTGACTCGAAGGCCGTCGATGAACTCTGTTTCTTTGCCAAGCTTCTGCAACAAGGCACCGATCTGGGGACCACCGCCGTGGACCACGATTGGTTTGATGCCTACCGAGTGCATCAGCACGATGTCGGCGGCAAAGGTCGTGAACAGATGCGGATCGGTCATGGCGTTGCCGCCAAATTTCACCACAACGGTGGTGCCAGCAAACTGCTGGATATACGGCAATGCCTGGGTCAGAATCGACGCGGTTTCTTCCGGAGTGTGCGACTTCATGATCGATATCCGGCGTTGATTTCGATATAGCCGTGTGTGAGGTCGCAGGTCCAGACCGACCCCGAACCCATTCCCATTCCCATGTCAACCCGGACCACAATGTCGTCCTGCTTGAGGAACTCGTTGGCCCGGTCTTCGCTGTAGTCAGGATGTACGAGCCCGGCTTCGGTGATTTGTTCCTCGCCAATCCAGATGGCGAGTTTGTCTCGGTCCGCTGGTTCGCCGGCCTTACCGACGGCCATCACGATTCGGCCCCAGTTGGCGTCCTCGGCTGCCATGGCTGTTTTCACCAGCGGTGAGTCGGCGATGGAACGAGCGACGACCTCGGCGGACTCATCGCTCACCGCCCCTTCGACATGGATCTCGATGAACTTATTTGCGCCTTCGCCGTCGCGCACGATCTGGTGGGCCAGGTCGAGACATACTTCGAACACCGCAGCGCTGAAGTCAGCCCATGCCGGATGGTTCGGGCCATCGATCGGCTCATTGCCAGCAGCACCGGTCGAGAACAACAACACCGTGTCGCTGGTCGACGTGTCGCTGTCAACGGTGATGCGATTAAAGCTTTCGTTTGTTGCACTGCTCACGGCGAGTTGAAGCGCCTCTGATGTGGCCGCGACATCGGTGAAGAGGAAACCAAGCATGGTTGCCATGTCGGGGGCGATCATGCCACTGCCCTTGGCGATACCAACGACACTGCCCGAAACATGGGTGCCGGGCACAACCGCAACTGCACCCTTGCTAAACGTGTCGGTGGTGGTGATGGCCTTGGCGGCGTCTGGCCACGCCGCTCCCTTGGCCTCGACCAGATGTCCGAGGGCGGCCACCATTTGGCCGTCGTCGAGTGTCTCGCCGATCACGCCGGTCGAGGCGACATAGATCTCGTTGGCGGGGACACCGAGCGCAGCGCTCAGTGTGTCGACCTCGGCCTGCACCGATGCTGCGCCGGAAGAACCGGTGAAGGCGTTGGCGTTGCCTGCGTTGCAGACCACAGCGCGGGCGTAGCCACTCGGAAGGATGTTCTTGCACCAGTCCACCGGCGCCGATGGGCATGCCGACTGGGTGAAGACACCGCCGACGGTGGTGCCTTCCGGCATGACCGCCAAAAACAGGTCGGGCCGGCCGCTGTAACGAAGATTCGCCGCATACGCATGGAGTGCGACGCCGGGAACGACGGGAAGTTCAGGGAACGAGGCCGGAGCCAATGGTGAAATGGGGCTCATGGCATAAGCCCAACGAGAGGAAGGCCGGCGGTCTCGTCGAGGCCGGCAACAATGTTGGCCGATTGGATCGCTCCACCTGAGGAGCCCTTACACAAATTGTCGAGTGCGCAGAAGATCATGGCAGTGTCTGTCCGTTCGTCGTACCGGGCTGAGATGTGGGCCGTGTTCGATCCGAGGGTTGCTTTGGTCGTTGGCAATCGTTCGCTTACGTGCACGAATGGCTCGTCGGCATAGAAGTCGCTAAGGATCGACAGCAATTCATCGGCCGACGTTGGTGCGGCCGGCTTGGCGTAACACGTCGCCAGAATCCCCCGATTCATCGGCGCCAAGTGAGGCGTGAACACGACTTGGGTGCCAAGTGTCTGCTCGATCTCTGGCGTGTGGCGGTGGGTGCCCACGCCGTATGCGCTGAAGTCTTCGTCGACGGCGCAGAACGTGGTGTTCTGTTTCGGCGCCCGCCCTGCACCCGATACGCCACTGGCGGCGTCGATGATGATGCCGGTTTCAGAAATCGCCCCCGCTCGCAGGAGCGGTGCAAGGGGCAGAACTGCTGTCTGTGGATAACAGCCCGGCACGGCGACGTGCTGCTTTGATGCGATGTCGTCGCGGAACAATTCAGGTAGGCCGTAGGAGAATCTGTCGATCAGGTCGGGCACGTTGTGGGGAACCTCGTACCACTTCTCGTAGACCAGTGGGTCGTCGAGCCTGAAGTCGGCAGAGAGATCCACGACATGATCGACGTGGTCGATCAAACCGCCCACGATTTCTTGCGACGCCCGGTGTGGGAGGCAGGCGAACACAAGGTCGAGATTCTCTAGCCCGGCATCTTCGTATCTAACGTAGGTGAGGTCTCCATAGGCTGGCGCCAGACTTGGGTACAGGTCAGCAACATTGTTTCCCGCCTGGGTATCGCCGGTGACTGCCCGGACTTCCATGTTTGGGTGGTTCACCAAGAGGCGCAACAGTTCGGCTCCGGTGAACCCCGAGGCTCCAACGATTCCGACGGACAGCTGTTCAGGCATCGCATGACTATACACAGCAATGCATGAACATGCGGTTCTTTCTGGACACCTTCCTACTGATGCAACAAAACCTTGTGCCAAAGTGGCTACGTGCACACCGCAACGTCTCGGCGCGACACATCCCGAATCACAGCAGCTGCCCTCAACCCCAAAGTGGCCACAATCGCCATCGCTGTCGCGTTCGTGGCCGCAGCCTGCGGCCAGCCGGTCGCACCAGTGCAACAGCGGGCACTCGTCCCAGCCGATGCCATAACGCCCTACTACGTGGGTTCACCGC
>DNHM01000375.1:12146-12392 GCA_003485885.1 Acidimicrobiaceae bacterium | reverse complement strand
TTTGTGTACATCAGTCAGCACCGCGTCAGCGGCGTTGCGGCCGGGGGCGCCGAAGATGCCAGCGCCGGGCCACGTACCGGCACCACTCAGGTACAGACCCTTCACTGGACTGCGGTACCGGCTGACCTCTCGCGACTTGCCCATCAGCGTGGCGAGCGGCGATGCGACATAGGACGGTGCATGGCCACGAGGCATGTGGAAGTCAGACTCGTAGATGTCGGGCGTCATCGCCCGCCATTCGTGTTC
>DNHM01000375.1:8215-12112 GCA_003485885.1 Acidimicrobiaceae bacterium | reverse complement strand
GCTGGCACGATGGGTGGTGTCCAGAACTTGTTTGCGACATCGAACCAGCGGCGGGGCTCGTCGGAGTCGGACCAGCCTCCAGGATGGGAATACGGCGTGAACAGGACTTCGAGGCTCAGGATGTGGCGGCCGTCGGGTGACTTCATCGTTGGGTCGAGCACCGACGGGATATTCATCAAGATCGTCGGGCTCTCGGCCACCTGGCCACCGGCCCGTAGCTGATGCGCCTGAGCCAGCTCGTCGAGTGACGGCGAAACCACCACGGTCGGTTCAAGCATGTCGGTGTTCGCAAACCGCGTTTGCAGCGCTTCCATACCCACGAGCCCGGGGCGGCCGTCGATGACCGCATCGATCTTGGACTCGTAACCGTCGTGTACCGGTTGATCCTGATAGCGCTTCTGTGTCTTGCGGGCCGCAGGTGGCATCTCGCTGAGCCACTCGAGCATGACTTGGTTCGGGTCACACGCCGTGACAACAATCGGAGCGTTCAGTCGATCGCCGTTCGTGAGCTCCACGCCGGCAACAGCCTCGTCACGAACGAGCAGCTTGGCGACGATCGCCGATGTCTGGGTACGGCCGCCGGCGGCGGCGAAACTGGCGGCAACCGCATCGGTCAGCGCACCGCTTCCGCCTTGGGGCCGACCGGTGCGGATCAGATGGCGGGTTGCGTAGCCGAGTGCAGCCATGCCGGTACCCGGTGTTTCTGGGGGCACGCCCCAGACCGTGGGACCGGTACTGATGGCCGGCAGCACCATGTGCCAATCATCGAAGTAACTCGTGAGCACGTCGAGCGCGCTCATACGGCTCCACTTGAGCAGCGTGGCCACACCTTTGGCTCGGCGACCGATCGCCGTCTTCGCCATCGCTGCCAGCGTGGTCCGGCTGCGTGTCATGTCCAGAACGAGCTCGGCGACAGGCATCGCTTCGTTCAGATAACGCTGATAGGCCTTGACCTGATCAGGGTGCGAAACGCTCAGGCCATCGAGTGTCTTTTGCTGATCGGAGAAGAAGAGCCACGGCGACGTCTGATCATGAAACATGTGCAGATAGCTGGACTCCGCTTCGAGATAATTCAGTCCATACCTCGCCAGCTCGAGATCGTCGATGATCGGCATCGCTCGTATGAAGGTGTGATCGCAGTTGCAGATATTGAACCGAGCGCCGAGCGCGTCGACGGTCGAGGCACAACCACCTACGGCGTCGCGAGCTTCGACCAGCAACGTGTCGTGACCGGCGCGGGCGAGATACGCCGCGCAGATCAGACCGTTGTGTCCACCCCCGACAACGATGATTTCGGCATCCACTGATCCACTTCCCACACTCCTGATCCTATGGATGTAGCCCGCAACCTCACCTCTTCATGAAGAGACCTGTGCCTGGCACACATCCCTTCCGATGCAACGTGGACCGGGTACACGTTGCATCTGGGAGTAACGTCGCATCGTGACGACGTTGGTGGTGCAAGCGCACCCGCTCGAGCAGAGTTACAACCAGGCGCTACTCGACGCCATAGTCCAGCAGGCACCCGATGCCCGTGTCGTACGACTCGGCCAGGGCGACCGTTGGACGCAGTACGCATGTATTGGGGTTACCCGACTGGTCTTCGTGTACCCAACCTGGTGGGGTTCGCTGCCGGCGATGCTGCTCGACGCGCTCAACGAGATCATCGGCCCGTGGGTCGACGGCCATGAAGCCGCGGCAACCAGCCCGTTCAAGACCGTCGAGTCGATCACCATCGCCACGTCGCATGGCAGCTCAAAACTCGTCAACAGTTTGCAAGGCGAGCCTGGTTTGCAATTGTGGAAGCGCACGATCCTTCCACTCTGTGCATCTGGCGCGACATTGCACTGGCAGTCGCTGTACAAGATCGATCGTGCCACCGACGCCGACCGCACCGCCTTCGTCAATAGCCTCACCATCGGCTGACTGTTCACCAGCCTCGCAGTGCACGGTGAAATCGGTCGACATACCGACCAGCGGGAGCCTGCGTAGGCATTCGAACAAAGGTCCGGCGACATAACGGATGACAGTTCAACCGAAGCGTGCGCATAAACGTGCGGTAGCCAAGGTCACGGGCCCGCAGGGTTACTCGCTTCGAATGCGGCGTCGTGGTGATCACGCCGATGCGGCGGATATTGAGAAGCCCCGGGCGCACCCGTTGTTTGTCGTCGAAGACGAAAGCCACGTCGATAACCATGACTCGTTCAAGCCAGCTCTTGAGTCGTGGGGGCGGACCGAACAAGGTCGTCGGGTAACAGAAAAGGAGCGCATCGGCGGCTTGGACAGACACCGCGCTCGCCCTGGTCTCCTCGGCGAGTAGCGGCGCATTGGTTTCATAGGCGGTTCGTTCCGCAGCCGTCATCATCGTCGCAAATTCGTCGGCTTCGAGCGGCAAGTGTTCGATCTCGTGCCCCTGCGCATGCAGCATGTCGATCGCCTGTTGCACGACCGATGAATCGGGATGAGTTACGGGATAGGCATTAACGACGAGGACCCGCATGGACAGAAGAATACAATCTGACCACTGGCTCAACGCACGGCGTTCACTCCTTCTGAGGCTTCGCAGCCATTCCGCTCAGATTCAACGCCTTGTGAGAGCCCCATGGTCACTGTTACACCACTCCCCGCCCGCCACGATTCTGGCGGTCTACTGATCATCAATGCGGCTGTCGTCACCGTCGACGACACCGCCACGATCCACGACCCCGGGTGGGTCCACGTGGTTGGCGACACGATCGCCGCAGTCGGTGCCGGTGCAGCACCGCCAGCCGTTGTCGGGCAGGCAGAACGAGTTATCGACGCCGACGGTTGTGCGCTGATGCCGGGCATGACGAATGCGCACACCCATCTGTTCCAGACGTTCTTTCGCGGTCTGGCCGACAACAAACCGCTGCTCGATTGGCTGCGAACCTGCATCTGGCCAGGCGCTGTTCACCTCGATGCCGAAGCCGGCTACCTGGCGGGTCTATGCGGCATGGTCGAGAACTTGCGCACTGGCGCCACGTCTGTGCTCGATCACCACTACGTACATGTCGACGATGCGATCGACGATGCCGTGCTGCGATCAGCCAACGACGCGGGCGTCCGTTACATGCTGGCCCGAGGTTGGGCTGACCGGAACTATCCGCCGGAGATGCAAGAGACCCCCGAGCAGGTGTTGTCGCACGCAGCGGGACTGCGTGATCGTTGGCATGGGCGCGACAACGACCGCATCCGGATCGAGGTCGCACCGCTCTTGCCGTGGGGTTGCACCGACGACGCCATGAAAGAAACCGTCGCCAAAACCCGCGAGTGGGGTGCCGGCACCCACATCCATATCGCCGAGTCCGAAGAAGAAGTGCGACTGAACGTCGAAGAACGCGGCACTCGCCACGTCGAATGGCTCGACGAACTTGGGCTCCTGGGACCCGACATGCAGTTTGCCCACAGCGTGTGGCTCGACGACAACGAGCTGGACCTGATCGCCGAATCCGGCGCCTCGGTCGTGAGCTGCCCGGTGAGCAATATGTTCCTGGCGTCGGGTGTGCCTCGCATTCTCGACATGCGCAGCCGCAACATCAACGTGGCCCTGGCCAGCGACGGTCCAGGAAGCAACAACCGTCAGGACATGTTCGAAGTCCTGAAGACCACCGTGCTGTTGCAGAAGGTGCATCACCTCGATGCCATGGCGCTGTTGCCTGGCGACAGCATCGAGATGGCCTGTCGTGGTGGCGCCAAGGCATTCGGCACCGAGGATCAGACCGGCATGATCGGCGTGGGCCGCAAGGCTGACCTGGTGATCGTTGACCTGAACTCCGTCTTCCTGGCACCGGTGCATAGCGTGGAAAGTGCATTGGTCTTCAACGCCTCACCAGCGAACGTGAGCCATGTCGTTGTCGACGGTCGGGTACTGATCGA
>DNHM01000375.1:4542-8085 GCA_003485885.1 Acidimicrobiaceae bacterium | reverse complement strand
CGAGCGAGTTCGGGCACGACGACCAGCGTCGACGCCGCGTGATGATTGTTCAGGGCTCGATCACGGGTCGCCATGATGGGACCCAGGTCATGGCCGGGCGTGACATAGGTCGTCACGGAAACCACGTTGGTTACAACCATGTTCGCTTCGTCGAGCATGGCGGCAATGTTCGACCAGATGACTTCGGCCTGTTCCACGATGCCAGTCGGTACCGAGCCGTCCGGCGCAATCGGCACCACCCCAGACGTGTGGAGCCATGTGGTTGCGTGCTCGGTTAACACCGCATGGGCGTAGTTCGCAGCCGGCGCACTGACTGCCGCCGGATTGATCGGGCGTGAAACCTCGGTCATGACAGCAACCTCATGATTGTGGCCGGAAGTCGAAACCTACGATGTCTCGAAGCTGCTCGATAATGAACGACACCGAATCTTCGAAGAGCTGGGCGCCGCGTTCGGCGGTGGCGCCGGTCGGGTCACCGATGTGTCCGTCGCCGCCAAAGTCGTTGGACAGCCAGCCGAACTGCACGCTGCCACCAAACTTCACATGATCGTGTTCGTTCATCCACTCGGGCACGTTGCGCACCGCCTTGGACATGTCGACATCGTCGGGCCGCAGATGCAACATGACCGACGTTTCGTCGAGTCCTCCGTGGATACCCATACCCAGTTCGGCCGAGTTGGCAGCGTCGGGATCGGGCGGCGCATAGGCGGGCGGCACAAATGGGTGCACCAGGAAAGTCAGCAGGCCGTAGGCCAGACGTAGTTCACGGCAGACCACGTTGAGCAGTGTCGAGTTCCCACCATGGCCGTTGAGAAAGACGATGCGTTTCGCTCCTGACTCGGCCACACATCGGCCGATGTCATCGAGTACTCGCATCATCGTGTCTTGCGACAGCCAGATTGTTCCCGACGACCAGGCGTGTTCGTTCGACTTGGAGAACGGCATGGTCGGAAGCAGCCAAACCGGCAGTTCAGAACCAACCCGCTCTACTACTGCCTGCGCGACCTCGTCGGCGATGATCCAGTCGACCGACAGCGGAAGGTGAGGCCCGTGTTGTTCAATTGCACCGATGGGCACGATCACCGTCGCGTCTGCACTCAGTGCAGTCGCAGCTAATGGTCCGGTCAGTTGTTCGAGACGTCCACCCACGCTGCCGACTCTACTGCTGTGCCAGGAAGGGAGGCACCCAGCGAAGACGGCCTGCGCGACTAGCTCGCGAGGAAACGGTGGAGCTGATCGGACCAGGTGCCGAACTCGGCCCGAGTTGACGCGACCGACACCTGCACATTCACCAACGTGTCGCGCAACCGCTCCGCAGTCGACACCGGGTGTCCCGGATCGCCACTCCACGCAAGCACCAGTGTTGGTGTGGTGATGGTTGCAATCTCGTCGACCGGTGGAAGGTCTGCGTAGGCAGCGCCCCGGAAACAGGCGGCGAGTCGAGCTGGGTCGGCACTACCCAGGCTTCCGGCGCGCCGGTCCTCGAACTCGGACGAACCCACAAAGGGATCGGGTGGTGACATCTCGGCCGAGGCAGCGATAAGTGCTTTGGGCCCACGGGATTCGACGACCCGGGCCATCTGTTCATATAGGTCGACCTGAGGCGCTCGCTCCTCCCAGCCGGTAGGAGGGATGACCAGCACCATCTTGTCCAGTCGATCCCGCAGTGCCAGAGCCGAATGCAACGCGGTGCCAGCACCCATTGACACACCACCAACGACCACTTGTTCCAATCCAAGAGCCTCGATCAGCGCAATCTGATCGAGTGCGAGTTCAGCCCAGCTTCCCTTGGTCGGGTCGTCAAGCATGCTCGACATGCCGTGACCGCGAGTGTCGTAGCGAACCACCTGGCGGTCGGTCTCCGCTGGCGATAGGTCCACCAGCGGATACGCCGCCGATATACCTCGGCTTGAGGTCAGACCGTGACCCCACACTAGCGGCGTGCTTTGGGGCGGACCAGAGATGTCGTAGTCCAGGTCGAAACCACGGATGTTCAGTTGGGGCATAGACCGATGGTACGACGCACGTGCCACGCGACGAAACTGGTCGCCCGCTCACCAACTCCGGTGCCGACCGCCCCGGTGTTTGGCCCACTAGGTTGCGGACAATGGTGCAAACGATCGAGCTTGACGACCTGGCTGAGGCCCTCCAGATTCGCCAGAACGAACTGGTGTCGCTAGTCGGCGGTGGCGGCAAGACCACCACCTTATTCACGCTCGGTGAGCAACTCGCTGGCACCACCATTCTCACCACAACCACCAAGATGGGCGCTGAGCAGTCGGGTGACTTGCCCGTGCTCATCAACCCGTCCGATGCCGAAGTACGAGACAGCCTGCAGGAAGCGAGCCGGGTCCTTGCCTGGGCTGCTGCCGACGAGCGTCGAGCGATCGGCGTCGACGGCGACACCTGCAATCGGTGGTTCACGATCGCGGACAATGTTGTGGTCGAAGCCGATGGAAGCCGCAAGCGACCGTTCAAGGCCCCGGCGGCTCACGAGCCGGTGCTACCCACCGCAACGACACTATTGGTTGCATGTATTGGTGCGAGTGCCTTCGCCCGGCCGATAGCCGACAGTTGCCATCGTCCCGACCTGGTCGCTGCGCTAGCCGGCTGTTCCGTCGACGATCTCCTCACACCACAACGCGCTGCGGCCGTTCTCCTCAGCACAAATGGTTCCCAAAAAGACCGCCCAACCGGGGCCAGGTTCGTGGTCGCGCTTCATCGAGTCAGCCCTGAGAACGAGCCGCTCATCGCAGAGCTAGCCGAAGTGCTGACCGACCACGTCGACCTCGTCGCCGTCCGCGAACGGAGTTAAGGCACCGCCAACGACGCTACGGCGGCAACAACCTGGGCAGCATCGGCCATGGGGTTGGCGCCGACTGAACGTAACCATGGTTCCCCGTCGATCGTGGTGGTGGAAATGAAGACATCAGCCGGCAGGCGGCGTTGAACTTCGTTGGCGTCGATCGACGTGTGGCGCCAGTTCACGACACCAGACTGGGGCGCAGTTCGTATTTCCAAGTTTGGTTCGGCCTCGATGTGGCGAACGAGCTGATCGGCGAGTTCGACAGAGTGGTCGATCCATGCCGCGACACCTTCGCGTCCGTAGGCGAGCAGGGTTGCCAACAACGGCACGGCGGTCGCACCATGACTTCCGAGCACACCAATGTTTGGGACAGCAAGGTAGTCGGCACCGAAGCTCACGCTCGCGTGGGCAGCTTCGACATCGGCGAACAGCACCATCGCCGACTCCTTTGGCTGAAAGAGCCACTTATGTGCCGACACCGCAACGCTGTCGGCGTGTTCAATCCCGGCAAGCTGATGGCGATGTGTTTCACTCAGCATCAACGGACCTGCCCACGCGGCGTCGACGTGACGCCACGACGCGTACCGGGCTGCGTCCAGTGGTTCGATCTCACCGGTGCTTGTTGTGCCAGCGGTGATCACGGCAACACAACCGTCGAAGCTCATGGACGTGTCCCAGTTCCGGATCGGACGATGAAACATGCCCAGCAGGTGCGCTGCCTTGGCCACGCTTATATG
>DNHM01000375.1:0-4514 GCA_003485885.1 Acidimicrobiaceae bacterium | reverse complement strand
CCGCTCATGCCGAACGATGGCGCCAACCAGTCGATGACGCGGGTCTCCATGTCGCGTGCGGTGGGAGCGGTATCGGGATGCAGCAGATTCTGATTTCGGCTGGCTGTCCACAGATGCATCACCCACGTGATCCATGGTGTCGGTGGATCCATATGGGCAAAGAAACCAGGCGCACCCAGCATCCGGGCCTGGCCTAACACTGGACCGGCGAGTGCATCGATCGCCTCTCCTGCACCGAGCCCTATCTCGGGAAGATCGGTCGGCAGCGCTACCCCGGGAGCAAGCGGCTCACTTGCCACCATCGCCACGGCACGCTGGAGCTGCGCAAGGTCGGCAGCAAACGCTGCATGGATGGAACTCAGATCAGTCACCGCCGCATCGTAGGTTCGCCCAACGAAAACCGCGGGTTTAGCCCAGGTCCCAGCACAGGTTTAGCCCAGGTCCCAGCACAGGTTTAGCCCAGGTCGCGGTCTCGGGCCTGAGTGGCCAGCCGTTCGAGTACGTCGGCTACCAGTGGCCGTTCCTTGGGTTCGATGAGGTCGATGAGTGCAGCGCGAACGTCCTTCACATGATGCGGCGCTGCATCCTTGATCACCTGCATACCTGCCGGGGTGAGCACTGCGAAGGTGCCCCGGCCATCGTCGGGGCACTTCTCGCGGCAGACATATCCGCGCTTGGACAGGCGGTCGATGCGTTGGGTCAGGCGGCTCTGCGAATGCAGGAGCCGGTGTGACAACTCGGTCATGCGCAGTCGGTGGGATTCAGACTCGGACAGATGGACGAGCACCTCGTAGTCGTCCATTGTGAGTCCGGTCGTGGTTTTGAGTGACTCGCTCAGTTGTGCATTGATACGCCCGCTTACCTGAAGGAACGCTCGCCAGATGCGGTTCTCTTGTTCGTCGAGCCAGGGTGTGTCGTCCTTCACACCGAGAAGTCTAGGTCCCGGGTTGACATAGTTCAACTTTTAAGTACTATGTGGGCTACAAGGTACTTCAATATTTAAGTATCCACCGAACTTCGAGGAGAAACTCTTATGACCACCGCAACGACGGAACTCACCGCCCTTACCGCTGGCACCTGGAAGATCGATCCCGCACACTCTGAAATCGGCTTCACGGTTCGCCACTTGGGGCTGTCCAAAGTACGGGGCCGCTTCAACACCTTTTCTGGCACCGCAACGATCGCTGCCGATCAGACAGCCAGCAGCGTGAGCGCATCAATCGACCTGTCGTCAGTCGATACCAACAACGAAATGCGTGACGGACACCTCCAAAGCGGCGACTTCTTCAATGCCGAGACACATCCAACGATGACGTTCGCGTCAACCGGCGTGACCGCCAATGCCCTGTCGGGCGACCTGACAATCCGTGGCATCACCAAGCCCGCCACCTTGGATCTGTCCTACAACGGCGTCGCCGTCGATGGGAACGAAGCAACTCGCGCTGGCTTCAGCGCCCGCGGTGAGATCTCACGTGGCGACTTCGGCATCGAGTCCAACGCACCGCTCGGCATCGACGGCATGTTGGTCAGCGACAAGGTCGTTATCGAACTCGAAATCCAGCTGACCAGCGCCGGCTGACCCCACCCACACTCGACAAGGACGCACCCATGACCGCCGTTAGCACCACCATCGATGTTCGCTCAGCTTCTTCTCGTTACACCACCGATATCGGCTGGCTCCACAGTGAACACAGCTTCAGCTTTGGTTCACATCACGATGCTGGGAACACGGGCCACGGCCTGCTCATTGTTTCAAACGACGATCGAGTTGCGCCGGGTGGCGGGTTTGGAGCCCATGGCCATCGAGACATGGAGATCGTGACATGGGTGCTCGAAGGCGAGCTCGAACATCGAGACTCTGCCGGACATCAGGGCGTGTTGTATCCCGGCCTGGCCCAGCGCATGTCGGCCGGGTCAGGGATCCAGCACAGCGAGATAAACGCCAGCACGACCATGCCGGTGCACTTCATCCAGATGTGGGTTCCACCCGACACCCGCGGCATCACACCCGGTTACGAGCAACGTGACATGAACGACGTGCTCGCAGCTGGGGGCCTGGTTCCGGTCGCCTCAGGCAAAGGCCACGCCAACACCATCACTATCCACCAGAGCGGTGCGGCAATGCATGTCGCTCGCCTGCAAGAAACAGAAACCATAACTATCCCCGATTCCCCATTCGTGCATGTGTTCGTCGCCCACGGAGCGGTCGAACTTGGTGACAATACGAGACCCCTCGCCGAGGGTGATGCGGCCCGACTTACCGACGCAGGCCCCATCACCCTCACCGCCAAAAGTGCAACCGAAGTAATCGTGTGGGAATCTGACACCGAGGTGCAACGATGAACGATCAACCAACAACCAAACACGGCGAAGACGTCGACCGCAGCGACGAATGGGAGAAACTCCGTCAGAAGTATCTACGACCCGACCGGCCGGAGTCGTCGGCGGGCGGTGTGCACCATCTGGCACTGCTCTCATCGAGCGTGCCCCGCACGATCGAGTTCTACCAAGACGTGCTCGAGTTCCCGTTGACCGAACTGTTCGAGAACCGCGACTACCAAGGTTCCACCCACTTCTTCTTCGACATGGGCAACGGCAACGCACTTGCGTTCTTCGACTTCCCCGGTCTCGACCTAGGTCCCTACGCCGAAGTTCTCGGCAGCATGCATCACCTGGCCATCTCGGTGACACCTGAGAAACAGGCGCACCTGCGCAGCAAGCTCGAAGCCGCCGGTGTGCCGATCGACTTTGAACACAACAGCTCGATCTACTTCAACGGTCCCGATGGTGAACGACTAGAACTACTTGCCGACAAACTGGGCGAGATGTACGGCGAAACCGTTCTCTAGCTGATCCCGAACCGCTCACCATGAGTGGTTCAGGCATGTCCCCATCGACCCAGCCAACGTGCCGATCGCTGCCCTCGCCGGTGGCGATCGCATGCTGGTCGTTAGGCCTGGCTCGTTTGGCTCGAGCCACGCTCGCCAGCTGAGGCAATCAGCCGCTGACTACTCAGCCTCGCCGATGATGGCGACGTTGAAGTCGCCGGTGCCGGTGTCGTTCACGGTCACCAGGGCGTCGAACACCACGCCGGTCGACGGATCCGTCAACGCACACGTCATCTGCATAGCGCTGTCGAGAATGACCGACTCATCGCCGCATTCCATGGCATCCTCGGGCAACGTGAAGCCGTTTGCGCTATTGAGTGACTGCACCGCAACTGTTTCGAGCCGAGATAAGGCGACGGTGTCAACGACATTGGTTGGTCCGGCAAAGATGCGTTCATCTTCTTCGAGTAGGACTTCGAAATTGATTGTCTCTCCTGCACTGTCTGCGGTGCACGAGAACGTGGTGCCTACCTGGTCGTCAACCGGATCCTGGCAGAGCGCGCCCGTAATCGGCGCCACCCCCAACCGCTGGGCCATGGCCTCACCCTCGATCAGATCTACGGCAGCGTCGGCTGGTGTCTGTCCACCGAAGGAGAAGTCCACGCTGCCCGAACAGGCGACACTCCCGAGCCCGAGAAGCAAGAACATGGCGACAAACGACAAACGACGTGGCATGGGTGCAACGTTACTGCGCTAGTCAGTCAGTATGAACGAACCTGCGGGCACGGTGGCACCGTTGAGGACGACCTCGACCCGATGTTCGCCTGGATAGTGAGTACGGGTCGTGTGCTGCGCGACCGACACCGACTTACGCACTGTGCCACTCTCCCCCGGCTCGAGATTGAGTTCGGCGCCCTTGAACACCTTGGCGCTGGTGGTGCCGTTCGCTTTGACAAAGTGCACTCGGAGATCGACCAGGGCACCGGCTGGCCCGTCGCTTGGGTTGTGTACGTCGACCTCGATCGTGATCTTGGCACCGATCGGAAGCGACGGCGGACCGACGGTCACCGTGGCAACTTTGGCTGGCGAACTGGGTCCGTACCCAAGCACATCGAGCGCATCAAGGTTCGCTGCCTTGATCAGGGTGCGCAGCCCGTGACGAACGAGTCGACGACGATGGCGATCACCATCGGACCACCACCGGCGAGCCACCTCGATGACAAGGTCGGGATGATCCTTGGCGATGTCATTCAGGTTGTTCGCAACCGATCGGCGTACGTACTCGACCGGGTCATCCTTGAGTTCCTCGAGCAGCTCAATCACGGGACGCGGGTCCTCCTGGAACTGCTTCAACCGGAACGACCACGGCAACCGGGGCCGAGTGCCTTCGCTGACCAGCCGACGCACGTGGACGTTGGGATCGTGCGCCCACACCGAGAGTCGGTCGAGCGTGGGGCCGGTGACATCGCGGAGCGGCGTGCGAATGCTGAACTCGCTGGTGGCCCGTTTGGTGATCTCATAGTTCGCGGTCATGACACGGTCGAAGTGGTCACCTCCATGATCGGCCAAGAAGTAGCCGTGGGGCATGTAGAAGAAACCCAACATCGGATGGTCATCGATCGCCTGGTCGCCAGTGGGTGCAGCGTCGGCAGGATCGCAGTTCTCTAGCTCAGGGCCAAGCGACGC
>DNHM01000490.1:3861-7070 GCA_003485885.1 Acidimicrobiaceae bacterium | reverse complement strand
GTCGACCATGCCCCGAACGCCGCGTCGGCTGCAGCGACTGCCCGTTCAGCATCGACCGCTGACCCATCGGGCATCTCCCCAATCTTCTCGCCAGTGGCGGGGTTCGTTACCTCGAACGTCTCCCCGCTCTGTGCATCGACCCATTCTCCATTAATGAACATGCAGCAAACAGTAGCGACGCTCGCGCAACGCAACGCAACGCGAGTGCCGCGCACCAGGTGCCAGGCGCCAGGTAGTAGGTGGGATCAGCCCGACGTTTGGGTTCCCGGGGCAATGAGGTTCATACGGTCAGCGAAGGCGTCCTGTTCGTTCATCGCCCAGGCAGACAGGCTGCCAACCAAGATCGCCGCCGTGAGCACGAACCACAAAGCGCCAGAGCGTTGGTGGCGTAGCTCGCTGACAGCGAACCCGATGATCGTCGGAATGAGGATGGAAGCGACACCCATGGCGCCAGCCAGCTTTGTGTCGGCGCCGGTCCACATATATGCCGCAACGAAAACAGCCACAATCGACAACACGCCGAAAACAAACACGGCAAACACGCCCACCTTTCCCGCCTTGGGCTCGACGGGGATGTCGTAGCGTTTCTTCGTCACGTACCCAGTTTTGCAGATGCCACGCCCCGTAAGTGCCGAACGATCCGAATGACCCACGAGGCGTAGGGCAACTCACCTAGATGCGCGTACGAATGCAACCCGTCAATCCGCCGCCAGTGCCAGTACTACACCTACGTCTACGTCGGTTATCCAACGGCGTGCCAGGTCTCGATCACCGCCTACCCCTGGTCTGACTACGACGGCGATGGCATCAGCAACAACGACGAAGTAACCAATGGCGCCGACCCTTGCCAGCACCCGTGCCCCTACCCAAACAACGCCGATTTGGCACTGAACCCCAACGGGTCGTGGGACGCCGACGGCATCAGCAATGCAATCGAAGTGTGGCAGGGCACGAACCCATGTGACGGCTACACCTACAACCCATGCCCGTATTACTCGCTGGCCCAGGTAAATGGCATGCCAACACTCGATTGGGACAGCGATGGCGTTGGAAATGCCGACGAGGTCTATCGGGGCACGAACCCATGCCAGTTCAACTCTCTACAACGGTTACCTCATGTGACCGCTGCGCCTCGCACGGGGTACGTCGCCCCCACGGTACCGGCGCCACTATGCCCGCATGGGTACCCGCACTATCACCGCGGCAATGGCCTTTGTTACGCCAACCCTGTTGGTCACTACTACGTCTACTAAGCCTGGCAGCAGCCAACCACAATCAGCGAGAACTCTGGCCGTCGTCGACCTTGATGACAGTGCCGGTAACGGCGTCTGACGCTGGCCCGCATAGATACAACAATGTCGAGTCGAGCTGCGCTGGGTCGCCGAGGCGTTTACGAGGCATGCGCTGAGTGATATCGCCCATTCGTTCAAGCATGCCATCCATCATTTCGGAGCTGAAAGCTCCGGGAGCAATGGCGTTCACGTTGATGTTGTATCGGGCCCACTCCACCGCGAGCACCTCGCTCATGCGGGCGATACCTGCCTTGGTAATGGAGTACAACGCTGCGCCTTGCCCCTCATAACGGAAGGCGCCGATGCTGCTGATATTGACCATCCGTCCTGGCATCTCGGCAGCAATCAACCGGCGAGCGACCTCGCACGACAACACGTAGGGGCCCCGCAGATTGGTATCGAATACCCGGTCGATGAGATCGAGGGACATTTTGTGGGCCCGCTGCGCGTCCGGAATGCCGGCATTGTTGATCAAGATATCGACCGTGCCAGCACTGGCTTCGGCATGATCTACTGCCGCCATCATGCTGTCCGTGTCGGTCATGTCGATGCGGCAGGGATAGGCCGTGCCGCCATCTGCAGCAATCTGGGCTTCAAGTTCGGCCAGTCGGTCCTCACGCCGCCCTGTCGGGATAACGGTTGCGCCAGCTGCGGCAAGCACTTGTGAGAAACGCCAACCAAGCCCTGAGGTTGCACCGGTGACCAAGGCCACCCGGCCGGTCAAATCGGTTGAGGCGTGAGGAAGTGGATAGTTGGTCATGAGCTGAATATACGTGTCAGCTCGCCCTCGGTCTAAAAGGGCCGCTCTCAACCGCTCCCATAGCCAGCTATCGTCACGGAGCATGGCAAACGCAGATGTCAACGGTGTGACCATCGAGTACGAGGTGCACGGCACTGGTGAACCTCTGTTGTTCATCATGGGACTTGGCGGACAACTCACGGCCTGGCCAGACGAATTTGTGCACCTATTCGTCGACCAAGGCTTCCAAGTCATTCGTTTCGACAACCGAGACATCGGGCTGTCAACCCAAACGGGGTGGCAACCACCATCACAGGCCAAACTGATGCGCTCGTTTATCACCCGACGTCAGCTCCAGGGAGTCGGCTACACCGTCCCTGACATGGCCGATGATGCGGCTGGCCTACTCGACTCGCTCGACATCGGTTCATGCCATGTGGTGGGTGTCTCGATGGGCGGCATGATCGCTCAAGAGCTCACGATCCGACATCCAGAAAAGGTCCGCAGCCTGTGTTCGATCATGTCGAACACCGGCGACCGCAAACATGGCACTATCGCCCCTTCGCTCATACCGAAAATGGCCCGCCAGAAGCCAGCCACGCTCGAGACCGCCGTCGACGCTGCCATCGACGTGTTGACCACAATTTCGGGCCCGCACTTCGATGCCGTTGGGTATCGCGAAGTCGCCAAGGCCGCGGTCGAGCGAAGTTTTGCGCCTGCTGGGGTTGCTCGCCAAACTGCCGCAATCGCTGCTTCGCGGGACCGCACCCTACTGTTGGGAGCCGTAGACGTGCCGACGCTGGTCATGCACGGGCTACTCGATCGACTCGTGCAGCCCAGCGGCGGCATTGCGACCGCCAAGGCCATCCCATCTGCCCGCCTGTTAGCGTTCCCTGATATGGCCCATGATCTGCCGCGGCCGCGCTGGCAAGAGATGCGTGACGAGATCGTGGGCAACACCCGGCGCAAAGCTGGTGCCGCGATCCGGTGAGAGCGCGGTGGCACGAGCCGTCCACGATGACCCGCCACGTCGTCGTTAACCTCGCAAGCTGCCGGTTTCGTTCAGTCGATAGCTGCCAGTCATGGAGCGCAGTCGTTGTCCGCAACCATGACCGGCTTCGATGGGCTGACGTGCGCGCGTGTGGCCTCCGGCAGGACGCCTACCTGAACGCTCTGCC
>DNHM01000490.1:0-3851 GCA_003485885.1 Acidimicrobiaceae bacterium | reverse complement strand
AACGACGACCGAGTCCAGGGATCTAGAGCGGCTGTGGACCGCGCAACAAGGAGCCGGGGTACTCGCCAGTGAGCTCGCCGTCTTCGACCGTGGCAGTGCCCCGCTTGATCGTGGCCCGATACCCGGTGGACCGCTGCAACAAACGAGTGCCGCCGGCAGGTAGGTCCTGCACGAGTTCAGGTGCGTAGGCATTGATGGTGTCGTGATCGAAGATGTTCAGGTCGGCCAGATAACCCGGTGCAACCACACCTCGGTCATGCAGACCTACATGAGCAGCCGTGGCCTGGGTCTGACGGTGCACCATGTGTTCAAGTGCAAACGTGGCGCCGTGGGTGCGGTCCCGCGTCCAGTGGCTGATCGCCGTGGTCGGCATGGTGCCATCGGAGAGGGTGTTGCAGTGTGCCCCAGCATCGCTGAGACCGGACAGTGTCAGTGGTGAAGCAATCATCTCGGCAACATCGTCGAGGCTGCCGCCTGAATAGTTCATGAACGGCAGATACACCAGGTTGGCACCACCGTTGTCGGTAAAGAAGTCATACATGACCTCGTTTGCCGGAAGGTTCGCTCGGCCAGCGATACCTGCCAGTGAGTCCTCTGACCTTGGCTCGTAATTCGGGAATTGAGCCATGGGATACATGCGGTCGTAACCCGAATGGGTTGTGGCACTGAACGAACTCGGGACAAACGACCCGTGTTCGTTCAGAATCGTTTCCCGCACGGCGGGGTCCTGCATCCGGACAATACGCTCGGCCAGCGGCAACGCTGCCAGCGCCTTGTACGTGCGGCTACAACGCAGCGGGTTCACCGTAGATGTCAGCCCTGCTACAACGCCGATCGGTCGCACCGCAGTCTGCGCTGATACGTCGGCACCAGCGGCACGCCAACGAGCGATTGCTTCAAGCAGCTCGCGCCATCGTCCCGGCGACTCGTCGCTCTGTTGCACGGTGAAGCTCAGCGGACGGTGTACGTGCAACGCAATTGCCTCGAGCAAAGCCAGTTCGCTTGCGACCAGATCGTCGTCGGTCGTTTGATAGGCATCACTGATGAGCTGAATGACCCCTGTTCCTGCACGCTGCAACGCTGCAGCGATACCGAGCACCTCGTCGGCGCCTGCCTTGAGGGTGCCGATCTGCGCACCCTCGCTGGTGCGATGCACCCAGGTACGCGACGTGGTGAAGCCGAGCGCACCTGCGTGGATGGCCTGTTCGCACAACTGCGACATGGCTTCGATCTGGCTATGGGAGGCAGCAACCGTGTTGTCAGCGCCATCAGCTCCCATCACATAGGTCCGCAGGGCTGCGTGAGGAATCTGAGTGCCGACATCGAGGGTCCACGACATCTCATCGAGCTTGTCGAGATATTGAGGGAAGGATTCCCAACCCCAGCTCATACCTTCGGTCAGCGCTGTACCGGGGATGTCCTCGACGCCTTCGAGTAGCGAGATGAGCCACGCATGTTTGTCGGGCTGGGCTGGTGCGAACCCCACGCCACAGTTGCCCATAACGATCGACGTCACGCCGTGGGTAGACGAGGGAGCGAGGTCGCGGTCCCAGGTGGCTTGGCCGTCGTAATGGGTATGGATATCGACCCACCCTGGGCTCACGATCTGGCCCTCGGCATCGATCTCTCGATGACCCGCGCCTTCGACCACTCCCACCTGACTGATCTTTTGCCCATCGACGGCCACGTCGGCTGCGAATCTTGCGCCTCCGGTTCCGTCGACGACCATGCCGTTTCGAATCACCAAATCATGGGTCATAGCTGCGCTCCTCTACCCAGAACCCTAGTTGTCGCTGCGAAGTGGATGAAAGCGGGCTTGGCCCGCATTCATTCCTGAGCTGCGCCAACTGGTTCGCTGGACCCTCCTGCCCACCACAAACAGCACAACCCGAGCGCCGAGTACAGAGCGAACCCCAGGACGAACGGCATCACGGTGTCATCGACCAGGCGGTCAAAGAGCGCCGCCAACACCGCACCGAACGCAAAGCCGCTGAAGAACAGCAGTGACGACGCCGTACCAGCGAGCTCACCCATTGGTTCAAGCGCCAGTGCCGTGATCGACGGCGTCGCCAGCGTTAGAAGACTGGTCACCAGGACAAGCCATGAATACCAGAGCCAAAAGCTTGGTCGGCCATCGAGCAACAAGGTTGGAATGACGGCTCCGGCGGCCAGCGCTGCCGATCCAGCGCACGCCAGCATCGACATACGTCGAGCCCCATAACGACCGATCAATCGGTTGTTCACTATGAGCGGCCCAACGGTCAAGGCACCTGTCAGGGCAAAGAACACGGCAAATTGCGAAGACCGATCGTAGACCTGGTCAAAGACCGGTTGGGAACTGCCCAGGAAGATGAAAAACGCACCCGTCAGGAAGATGTTCGCAAGCATGTGCCCAGCCGTGACCCGGGTCCTGACAACGACCTTGACGCCTTGCCATATCTTGCCCAACTGCAGCGGCCGCTGATTCTCGGGGGCCAAGGTTTCGCCGAAACGCACGCACCACACCGCACCAATCACCGCGAGACCAGCTGCAAACCAGAAGATCACCGGCCATGGAGCGACACGGATCATCAGGTCACCGAGAAGCGGCACAAAGATCGGGCCAAGCAGAAAGACCGCCATCATGATGGTCGTAATACGAGCCATCTTGTCGCCGCTGTAGAGATCTCGAGTCACGGCGGAGCGTAGCCCCGCAGGGGCGGCAGCACCCAGACCCCAGACCAATCGGGCGACAAGAAGCAGGTTGAATGACGGCGCCAATGCCGAGGCAATCGCACCAACCGCATACAACGCCAGGCCACCAAGCACCGCTGGCCGGCGACCCAAACGATCGGCAACTGGCCCCACGACGAGTTGGCCGAGTGCCATACCAATCACATACAACGTGACCACAAGGGAGATATTTGCCGAGCCGTCGAGACCCTCCTCGATTGCGTCGAAGGCCGGAAGCGCTATGTCTATCCCTGTGGCGAGTAGCACACCGAGGAACGAGAGATACAAGATGACACTGCGATCGCTGCGTGCTGTCTTCTGATCGCCGGGTTCCAGGCTGGTGTCACTCACTCAGGCACCGTAGAGGGCGGCCATCATTTCCGTCGCGTCGATAAAGATCCCTGTGGCCGATGTAACGAGCGTGTCTCCGTGGTGGGCTTCGCCGACCACGAAAATCTTCTTCCTCTCGACCCGATCGACCCACCCCCGATAGGTGACGGGTTCGAACACCGGCGACGGGGCCACGTAGTTGATTGTCAGAGAGCCCGTGAATGCAATCTTGTTTTGCAGCATCGGCAGCGAGCCGAGCAAGTCATCGAAGATGGCCGAGACGAACCCGCCATGAGAGCGGCCAGGCGCTCCTTCAAATCCCGCATCAAGTGTGACGGTGCTGACAACCGCGTCGCCGTCGCGATACATCTCCATGGGGATGCTGAACGGGTTGCCCGAACCGCTTACCGGGCGGTCTAACGAGTCGGCAAAGGCCTCGCCATCGGATGGCGGCGAAATCGCTTCCGGGCCCTGCCATGCGCTCGTGCCGCGAATCCTCGGTGCCGTGGCTTCGAGATCGTCGAAGTGGCCTTCGAGTGCGCTGGCCAGCGCCGTCATGTCATCGACACTTGGTTCCCGGCCAACCAACAGATGCATGCCTCGTCGCATCTGCGCTGCGAGCGAGATCCGAGCGAAGTCCTCAGCTGTATGTCCGACGTCATCTCGATAGTCATCTGCCATGGCGCTCTCATCCTTGTCCAGCATGCGCCGCCAACGAAATCGGGACAGGCCACCGAACGCCACAACGGAGAAAAGCGCTGGGTACCCCAGCGACTGCTCAGGTGCAGACAGCGTTGATCAGACAGCGT
>DNHM01000018.1 GCA_003485885.1 Acidimicrobiaceae bacterium | reverse complement strand
CGATGGCAACTCTGGTTCACGGTCGCTGTAGCCGGCATAGATCACCGATGTTGCGGCCCCCAACTCGAGACCGGACGTTGAGGCGAAGTCGATCGAGTTTCCTCGAACGGCAACGGTTGGTGTGCTGGGGGAGTAGTGGCGTTTCTCGTGGCCAGGCGAGGCTGGCGAGTCGACCGACGTGCCATCGTCGGCAATACGGATGCCTTCCACGCCGGCCAATTGCTCAACAGTGATGGCACCATGGCGAAGCACGGTGACATCGGCGCCATCAAGTGTCACGACAGTCGATTCGAGTCCATGGTCAGTGCGGCCGGAGTCGATGATGATGTCGCACACGTGGCCAAGGTCGGCGATGACATGTTGGGCGCTCGTCGGGCTGATGTGGTTGAACCGATTTGCGCTGGGAGCGGTGATGGGAATCCCGGCTTCGTGGATAAGCGCAGCCGCAACCGGATGCGAAGGACATCGCACCGCAACACTTTCAAGCCCACTGGTGACGGCCAACGGCACCGCCTGGCCTCGGGGCAAGATCATGGTGAGTGGCCCAGGCCAGAATGCGTCGGCGAGCGCCTTGGCTGCGGGCGGAAGGGGCCCTTCGATCACGGACTCAACCATCGGCAGCCCGTCTACATGCACGATCAGCGGATCGCTCGAGGGTCGACCCTTGGCAGCGAAGACTTTGGCGATTGCGGTTTCATCGAGCGCGTTACATCCCAGGCCGTAGACCGTCTCTGTGGGGAACGCCACAAGCAGCCCGTCTCGCAAAGCTTGCGCGGCCGTGCCGATGAGGTCCGCGTCGAGTTGGAGCGGTGAGATCGCTACAACGTTTGGTCGAGGGTCGGTAGTCACGGTCGGACCATTAAACAACCGACCTCCCGTCCTTCCTCCTAGAAAGCAGCGAGGGCGGCGGCGAGTTCGATGCGGTAGCGCTCAACGTTGCCGAGTTTGATGTCGTCGAAACCGCGGACCATGTCGAACAGGCCGAGGATCTCGACTGCCTGGTCATAGTTATCCAAGGTGACTTTGCCGGACACCGTGACCAGCAGGTCGCGGTATTCGTCAATGAGCTGGCGTTCGATCCGGCGTTCTTCGGTGCGACCGAATGGGTCGAGTCGAGTGCCCCGCATACGTTTGGTTCGCTTCAGCCCTGCGAACATTGCCCGGCCAGCAGACTCGGGGATAGCAATCTTCTTGTCGTAACCAGCCGACTTGAGCGTCGGTGGCTTGAGCTGGTAGCTGACTTTGGCATCGGGTCCGAAACGGGCCTTGGCCTGGGCAACGATGTCTGACTTAAGAGCAAGTCGTGCGACCTCGTATTCGTCCTTGTATGCCATTGCCTTGTACAGCATGCGAGCGGCAATCTCGCTCAGATCGCACCGGTCATCAACGGCAGGCTGCTCGGCCCGTCGCACGGCAGCGATGTCGTTGGTGAACTGCTGGGCGTACTTCATGTCTTGGAATGCAGCGAGTTCAGGAAGGCGGTAGGCCAGGATGTCTTGCAGTTCGCTGGTTCCCCCGAGCGTGTCGGCCATACGAGCGAGTTTGCCGGTGAGCGGCGTGGGACCTGCCTCGGTGGTGTCGACCACGTCTTCGAGTTCGGCGAACAAGTCTGGCTCCACCGCCAATCGGCGACCGAGTCGGAATGCGTCGAGGTTGCCCTGTACCGCAACACCGTTGAGCTTGATGGCTCGTTCGATGCTGTCTGAGGTCACCGGCAGGAGTCCTCGTTGGTAGGCGAGACCGACCACGAGCACGTTGGCTGCGGGTTGACTTGCGAACACCCGTTGGGCGATACCAGCAGCATCGAGCCACACATTCTCGTCGGCCCTCGTCGCGCCATCGATCGTAGAGCGAAAGCGTTCGAGTTCGGGGAAACGATCCGAGCCCCGACCCGAAACCATCGATCCGGTCGGCAAGAGAGCGGTGCTCACGACCGCCCGTGTGCGTTCAGGGTCAGCCCGGTTGATGTTCTTGGTTGCTGACACGAGGTCGAAGATCAACATGGCATCGGCACCGCCATCGACCACCCGGTTCGATGCGGTGACAGCACCGTGATCGCCAGATGGGTCAACGGTGGTGATACGTAGATTCGACACCACGGTGCCGCCCTTTTGAGCGAGGCCGGTTTGGTCGAGACCGTTGGCGAACTTGCCGTCTAGTAGTGCTGCCGTGGAGATGATCTGGTTCACGGTCACCACGCCGGTGCCGCCGATACCGATGAGCAGCACATTGCCGTCGGCCGGAACTGTAGGGTCAGCAGGCAGGTCACCAGCAGGGATACCCGCCAGGTCCTTGCTCGGCTTGAAATCAGGATCGATCTCCACCGTCACGAATGCCGGGCAGTTGCCGCCAAGGCAGGTGAGGTCGAAGTTGCATGACTCTTGGTGGATCTGTGTCTTGCGGCCGAACGGGGTCTGCACCGGATGGACCGAGGCGCAGTTGGAGACCTCGCCGCAGTGGCCGCAACCCTCGCAGATGTCTTCGTTGATCATGACCCGGGTGGTCGGGGTCTCGATGGTGCCTCGTTTGCGACCACGTCGAAGTTCGGCAGCACACGCTTGGTCATAGATCAGCACAGTCACGCCATCGACCTCGCGGAGTTCTCGTTGCACAGCGTCGAGTTCGTCTCGGTGTTCAATGCGTGCGTTCGGTGCGAACACCGCGCCTTTCGGATACTTGTCGACGTCGTCGGCAACCACCACGATCTGCGTGACACCCTCGGCCGAGAGTGAACGAGTCAGGTCGGGCACGGTGAGCGCACCCGCAGCATCTTGACCGCCGGTCATGGCCACCGTGCCGTTGTACAGGATCTTGTAGGTCACCGTCGCACCGGCGGACACCGCCTGGCGGATGGCTAGCGAACCTGAGTGGGCCAACGTGCCATCGCCGAGATTCTGGAAGCGATGGGTTTCATCCAGGAACGGCGCCATGCCGACCCACTGCACACCTTCGCCACCCATGTGGGTGATACCGAAGTTCTCTCGTTCCATACCCAAAGCCATGCCGTGGCAACCAATGCCACCACCAGACATGGAGCCGTCGGGTGTCATCGTTGAGCGGTTGTGCGGGCACCCGGAGCAGAAGTACGCGGCCCGATCGGGAAGCTCCTTGGCTTCGGTCGCGATCGAGATCGGAATGAGTCGGCGTTCCTTGGTGAATCGTTCTGCGGGAATGACCCGCTGCAGTCGAGCCTTGATCGGCCCGGCGATGTCTTCGGCAAGCAGGCCGCCGAAGTCGGCGATCATGGTGCGGCCTTCGTCGTCGCGTTTGCCGAGAACCCGTGGCGCGTCGGTGCGGCCATAGAGGATGTCGCGAATCTGTGACTCGATGAACGAGCGTTTCTCTTCGATCACGATGATCTCTTCGAGGCCGTCGGCGAAACCGGTCAACCCGTTCGGCTCAAGCGGCCAGATCAGCGCTGGTTTGTAGAGACGAATGCCAGCGCTCGCCAGATCAGCATCGGTCGCGAAGCCCATCTTGGTGAGAGCGTCGCGCAACTCGCCGAACACCGGCCCTGCGGCGACAATACCAATGGTTGCGTCGCCGGTTGCTCCGCTGACCTTGTCGAGTCCGTTGGCGGCAACAAACGCTTTGGCAGCTTCGAGCCGGGGGCCAAACATTTCTCGTTCCGCGCCCATGGAATGTGGTGCGATCAACGTGACGCGCTGGGTGTAGCTGAACGGTTTGTCATCGATCTCGAAGTCGGGCACGACGACCGAGATTCGTTCGGCATCGGTGTTGACGGTGGCGTAGGCATCAGCGACATTGCTGTGGATCTTGAAACCAACCCATGACCCGCAGAACCGTGACAGTTCGTAGCCGAAGCGGCCCATGTCGAGCACTTCCTGCACGCTCGCCGGGTACAAGGTAGGCATTGCCAAGTCGGCAAGTGCCCATTCCGAGGCCGATGCGATGGTTGATGATTTGCAGAACGGATCATCGCCAGCGACGGCTAACACGCCGCCGTTGGGGTCTACGCCGGTCGAGTTGGCATGACGCAGGGCATCGCCGCTGCGATCCACGCCGGGTCCCTTGCCGTACCACATGCCCATCACACCATCGAAGCGAGCATTCGACTCGAGTGAGGCCTGTTGGCTGCCCCATACGGCGGTAGCCCCGAGGTCTTCGTTGACACCGCTGATGAACTCGACGTTGTGTTGCTTCAGGATGTCGGCGTCGGCAGCGTACGCCTGGTCCATGCCGCCCACGGGCGAACCCCGGTAGCCGGAAATCAGACCGGCAGTGCGCAGACCAGCTGCGGCGTCGGCGCGGTTCTGGTCCAGAAGCACTCGCATAAGTGCTTGGATACCGGACAGGGCGACCGTGCCAGTGGTCGATTCCATGCGGTCGCTCAGGTTGTACTCAATCGCAGTCACGCTGTGACCTTAGATCGCCCAACCCGCCGAGGCGAATAGTGCGTCTTGCTCCGCGGCGCTGTCACAGCAAGGATGGGACCATGACTCCCCATGATCGGATCATTCAGTACTTCGCGATGTGCAGCAAAGGCACGGCCCTTGACATCGCCTCGCATTTCACCGTCGATGCTGTGATCTTCGATACGAATGTCCG
>DNHM01000254.1:6303-10962 GCA_003485885.1 Acidimicrobiaceae bacterium | reverse complement strand
CCCGCGGAAGCAAACGAGCAGGGTTTGTGTGTTCTAACATCGCCCCTGAGCTAATAAGGGGACACTTTCGTGGCATTGGCAATTGACTCAGGCGCTACCGACATCCCGCTGATCGAGCAAACGATCGGCGACAACCTCAATGAGACCGTCGCCCGCTTCGGTGACAACGACGCGTTGGTCGTTGATCACCAGGGCATCCGCCAGAGCTGGACCGAATTCAATACGTCGGTCGATGCCGTTGCCAAAGGTCTGATGGCCTACGGCATCGAGAAAGGCGACCGGGTCGGCATGTGGAGCCCGAACTACGCCGAGTGGGTCTACGTGCAGTTTGCCACCGCCAAGATTGGAGCGATTCAGGTCAATATCAACCCGGCCTATCGGACCAGCGAACTTGAATACGCAATGAACCAGTCGGGCTGCAAAATGCTCGTCACCCGCACCGAATACCTGACCTCGGCGTATCAAGACATGGTTGAGCAGGTGCGGCCGAACTGTGCCGATCTCGAACATGTGGTGTATTTCGATACGAGCGAGTGGGCGGATCTGGTGGCTGCCGGCCAGTCGGTTTCCGACCAGGATCTGAGCGCACGGATGGCATTGCTCGACCCCAACGATGCCATCAACATCCAGTACACGTCGGGTACCACAGGTTTCCCCAAGGGGGCCACGCTCAGTCACCGTGCGATCCTGAACGACGCCAAGTTTGTCGGCATGATGTGCGACTACGACGAGACAGACCGGGTCGCGATCCCCGTGCCGTTCTACCACTGCTTTGGCATGGTCATGGGCAATTTGTCCTGTGCGGTTTTTGGTGCCGCCATGATCATCCCATGCCCCACGTTTGACCCGGCTGCGGTGCTGCGGGTCGTCGAAGCTGAACGGTGTACATCGCTCTATGGCGTACCCACCATGTTCATCGCAGAGCTCGGGCATCCCGACCTGGAATCCCGGGATCTGACATCACTTCGCACCGGCATCATGGCAGGGTCACCATGTCCCATCGAAGTGATGCGCCAGGTGATCCAAGACATGAACATGTCCGAGGTCACGATCGCCTATGGCCAGACCGAGACCTCGCCGGTGTCCACGCAGACTCGCACGACCGACTCGGTCGAAGTCCGGGTCACGACCGTTGGCCAGGTACTGCCGCATGTCGAAGCAAAGATCGTCGACCCTGACACCGGCGAGACGGTCGAGCGAGGCTGCGAAGGCGAGTACTGCACCCGTGGTTTCCATGTCATGAACGGTTACTGGGAAGACCCGGAGAAGACGGCCGACGCAATCGATGCCGACGGGTGGATGCACTCAGGCGATCTGGCTGTCATGGATGACCACGGGTACGTCAACATTGTTGGACGGATCAAGGACATGATTATTCGGGGTGGCGAAAACGTGTATCCCCGTGAGATCGAAGAGTTCCTCTACAGCCATCCAGCGGTGGCCGATGCCCA
The DNA here is from genome assembly GCA_003485885.1 of Acidimicrobiaceae bacterium. GTDB lineage: Bacteria > Actinomycetota > Acidimicrobiia > Acidimicrobiales > UBA10347 > UBA10347. The sequence continues at coordinate 9,511 of DNHM01000254.1, read as the reverse complement.
AGTTATTGGTGTGCCTAGTGCGAAGTACGGCGAAGAGATCATGGCGTGGGTCCAGCTTGGCGAAGGCCAGTCGGCAACCGACGACGAGATCAAGGAGTTCTGCAAAGGCAAGATTGCCCATTTCAAGATCCCGCGGTACATATCGTTCGTGAACGACTTCCCTATGACCGTGACCGGCAAGATTCGTAAGGCAGAGATGCGCGAGAAGTCGATTGCCGACCTGGGCCTGCAATCAGAGATCGCTGAGACTGCCTAACCATCGCGAAGACCTCCTACAGCGCCTCCGCAGGAGTTTGTGCCGAGCAACGTTTCAGGTTGTAGCAAACGCACCGCGATAGTCCGCAGTGGTTGCAGCAACCGCTGGCGAGCGTCTGCGAGGTCGGTCAACCCCGTCAAACCGAGCGGCAGCGGGATACGTGGACGGTAATTGACAGACCTGCAGCGGTCCAGGGTGCGGCTTTCGCTTCTTCTTCCACTACCATGTGGCTCGCACAACTTGATGAAGTGGGCGTGAGAGCGTTCCACCCTGTCGCCGGTAGAGGCGTTCCGGGTCCCAGATGCAGTTCTTCCGGGCATTGCCCTGTTGTTTTGATGCTGGTTCGGTCCGTCACGTAGTCGTTTGACTGCCTGTGGCCCACCAAGTCAGCAAACTGGACCCCTCAGAAATGGCGGGGCCAGCTCTATCCATCACAACAGAGGAATCATCGCTTACATGAGTGATCCGCAATAGCTGCTCCATCAAATTCCGAACCACGAATCAATGACAAGATTCGTGCCCGTGAGGTCCGACTTGTCGGCGCTGACGGTGAACAGATCGGAATTGTTTCGCTTCCCAATGCCCTTACCCGCGCTCAGCAGGCTGGTCTTGACCTCGTAGAAGTCGCCGACAAGGCGAATCCACCGGTGTGCAAGATCATGGACCATGGGAAAGCGGTCTATGAGGCAAAACAACGCGATAAAGCATCGCGCAAGAAGTCCACGACCGTGCAGGTCAAGGAAATGAAGTACCGCCCCAAAATTGGGGTAGGCGACTTCGATACCAAAACCCGCAAGGTGAAGCAGTTCTTGGCCGAAGGTAACCGAGTCAAAATCACGATCATGTTCCGAGGCCGCGAAATGCAGCATCCAGAACTTGGCCGCAAGATTCTTGACCAGGTCGCCGAAGCAGCCGACAGCATTGCCAAGGTCGAGATCTATCCGAAGCTCGACGGCCGCAACATGGTCATGGTCATGGTGCCCGATCGCGAGAAACAAGCTGCAGCTGCCAAGGTAGCGAAAGACGAAGCAGCAGCAGCCAAGGCCGAAGCCGCAGCAGCAGTCGCAGCTGCAACCGAAGCCGCTTCTCCGCCAGACGTCACCATCGAACACGACGACATCACCGAAGAAGAATAAACAAACTCGCCGGTGTCCTGCGACACCGGCGTTTCATCCCCCACCCAACCCGCCCCTTAGACACACTGACCGGCACCACACGGTCGAGGTAGTTGACATGCCGAAGATGAAGACCCACAAAGGCGCCGCCAAGCGCTTCAAGATGACTGGCAGCGGCAAGATCAAGCGCCGCCAGGCAAACAAAAGCCACATTCTTGAAAAGAAGGCCCCAAAGCGCAAGCGCCAACTGCGTGCACCTGCCCTCGTCGCCGATGGCGATGTTAAGACCATCAAGCGCGCCCTCGGCAAGCGCTGATCGCACCGGAAAGAAAGAGGATTCGTCATGGCACGCGTAAAAAGAGCAGTACACGCACGTAAGAAGCGTAAAAAGGTTCTGGCTAAGGCCAGTGGTTATTACGGAAACAAGAGCCGTTCATTCCGGGCCGCCAATGAGCAGGTCATGCACAGTGGCAACTACGCCTTTCGTGACCGCAAGGCGCGCAAGGGTGAGTTCCGCCGTCTGTGGATCCAGCGCATCAATGCTGGATGTCGTATGCACGACACCACCTACAGCCGGTTCATGCACGGCCTGAAGCTGGCCGAGGTCGAAGTTGACCGCAAGGTCCTGGCCGACATGGCAGTGCACGAACCCGAGGCCTTCAAGGCACTCATCGACATCGCAGCTGCTGCTGCCGAAAAGGTCGACGCGGCGTAGTCCGCGGTCGGCTCAGCGAACGCAGAACGCGGCATGGCTGAGCCACTATCACCAAGAAATTCTGAAGTCGCCCGGCTTCGTGCCTTGGCCCGTGACCGACGGGCCAGGCACGAGGCCGGGCGTTTCATTGTCGAAGGCATCAAACTGGTTACCGAGGTCCTTGCATCGGATCTTGTGGTCTTCGAGGCGTATGCCGACGCAGCGTGGGAGCCTCCCTACGACTTCCGCGAAGCTCTGCGTGCCGATGATGTTGAGCTCACCCAGGTCAGCTCCCGAGGCATCGAACGCATCGCATCGACCAACTCGCCGCAACCAGTCGTGGCCGAGGTCAAAATTCCTCGGACGCAATGGTCCGATATCGCCGATGGCGCTTCCCTGTTGGTCGCCGTCGACCTAAACGATCCTGGTAACGTCGGCACACTCGCTCGATCGGCGGTGGCGGCAGGATTTGATGGCATCGTCTGTCTGGGCGACACCGCTGATCCGTTCGCACCTAAGGTCATCCGATCCTCGGCCGGTGCGCTGTTTCGAGTGCCGGTCATTGTCGAACGCGACGTCGCCGATGGACTTGCGCAGGTGGGGGAGCGCGGTGTCATTCGTTACGGGACCCGCATGGCCGATGCCACTCCATGTGATGAAGCTGATCTGACAGGTCCGGTCGCACTGGTTCTGGGTAGCGAAGCCCACGGGCTAGGGCAGGCTCACGCCGATCACATCGATAGCTGGTTGTCGGTGCCGATGCCCGGCGAAACCGAATCCTTAAACGTCGCAATGGCTGGCACCATCTTGGCCTACGAGGTTGCCCGGCAACGCCGTTCCGCTGGTAGCTGAGTTGCAGAAATCTGACTGCCAGCCAGCCCCATCGGTGACTTCTGGCCGATGGTGGCACCTCAGTCATTACGTCTCGCAACGGTGATGACAAGTAACACTCGCAGCGGCGTCACCAACCGGGCTCGCAACGACAGGCGAGCATCTACGAGTTGCCGACGAAGATCACCTGAACCCGGCCGAGTTTGGCCAAGCCTGGTTGAACATCGAGTCATGCGGCTGCTACCGGCGGAGGCTCGCGCTCGTCTCATCCATCAGACCCGAATTCCCAGTGCAAACCCTTGGTCGTCTCGA
>DNHM01000254.1:0-6242 GCA_003485885.1 Acidimicrobiaceae bacterium | reverse complement strand
GGTCCATATATGACCGCTTCACCGGTGATGATCCGCTGAGCCGACCAGGCTGCGGCGATGGCATCGAGCACATCGTCCACGGGAACCTTCGGCGGCGACTCCAGCAAGACATCGTGGATGGCAGGGACATGACGCTGCAGATGCATGAGCCGTTGGCCAATACCGAGCGCTGATCGCTTGGACGCGAGGGGCGTGCCGTTGTTCATCAACGCGAAGCTGGTTTCGGGATGTGTTTCCCACCAGTGAGTGAAGGAAGGCCCTGCGAGTGCTGTGCGTAGCTCGCGGATGCTTGCAAACAGGCCAAAGGCCTGTGCGGATATGCCTGGGCCACCGGCAGCTCGGTTCGATTCGGTGGCTTGCCCTTGGGTGTCGGCGACGACGGCGGAGCGAGTCGGGCTGGTGAAGACTGAACGGGCGGATGCACCCAGAGCAGCGCGCACTTCTGCTTCGGCACCTCTGGTGCCATGTTTCGCCAAGGCGATCGGCATGTCGATGCCCACAGCCTGGTGGTTGGCGAGCCTGCTGCAGGCCTCGCCGATCGTGTCGGTTGCCCAAAGACAGACTTCGTGACCTTGGAGCTCGGCGACGATCCAACCGCCGCGCCATCGATCGATACCAGCGACAGTCACGAGCGGCTCACCCTGCGGACGCGGCCACCAGGGCCATATCTGCATCAACCATCATGGCCACAAGATCGTCGAAGCCGACGCTGGGTGACCATCCGAGGACACGATGGGCCTTTGAGGCATCACCGACTAAGGCATCAACCTCGCTGGGACGCAGATGGGACTCGTCGTGGATCACATAGTCGCGATAGTCGAGCCCGACATGTTGAAATGCTCGTTCACAAAAGTCGCGAACCGAATGGGTAACGCCAGTGGCGATGATGAAGTCCTCGGGTGCGTCCTGTTGGAGCATGAGCCACATCGCCCGAACAAAATCGCCCGCGAAACCCCAATCTCGTCGGGCCTCGAGGTTGCCCAGCCGAAGCTCGTTGGCCCGGCCGTGTTTGATCATGGCTGCAGCGTGGGTGATCTTGCGAGTCACGAACTCGGTGCTGCGACGAGGACTTTCGTGATTGAACAGAATGCCAGCCGAAGCATGCATCTCGTGGCTCTCGCGGTAGTTGATGGTGATCCAGTGGGCATACACCTTGGCCACGCCATAGGGGCTACGTGGATACATCGGAGTGAGTTCAGTCTGTGGGGTCTCTTGGGCTTTGCCGAAGATTTCACCGGTCGAGGCTTGGTAGAACCGGGCCGAGGGATTAGTGATGCGGATTGCGTCCAAGAGGCGAGTAACACCAAGTCCATTCACCTGGGCGGTGAAAACGGGCTGTTGGAAGCTGGTGTGGACCTGGGACTGCGCAGCAAGGTTGTAGACCTCGTCTGCTTGGCTGGTGCGCAACGCTTCGACGAGAGAACCCTCGTCGAGCAGATCACCGGTCAACAACGTCAGGTCATCAGCGATGTGGGCCAGGCGTTCGCCGCCATCGGTGCTCGACCGGCGCACGAGCCCATAGACGTCGTAACCCTTGTCGAGCAGCAGTTCCGCCAGATACGAGCCATCCTGGCCGGTGATACCTGTGATCAGTGCGTTCGGCATGATAGGTCAGCCTGTGGGCGCGGGCACGAAGTTCACCCGGTACATGTTGGGCCACAACTTGCCTGTGACATAGAACGACTGTGTTGATGCATCCCACGCAATGCCGTTGAGCACTGCGTTCTCAGGCTCGGTTGGAGCATCAAGCGCGATGGCGTCTACGAGTCCGGTGACCACACCGGTGGCAGGATCGATGCGGGCGATGAGTTCGGTCTGCCAGATGTTGGCCCACACCATGCCATTAACACATTCCAACTCGTTCAGGTTGTAGACCTCTTGGCCATTGAGCGTTACCGGGATTCGGCCTGTCTCATCGAAGGTCATCGGATCTCGAAAGGTCAGCTGTGGTGTGCCATCGGTCATGATCAGACGAGAGCCGTCGTAACAAAGCCCCCAACCGTCACTCGCATAACTGACCTCTTTGATGCGTTCGAGGGTCGCGGCATCCCAGTAGAACGCCGTGTTCTCACGCCAGGTGAGCTGGATGACCTGATCATCAACCCGGGTGAGGCCCTCGGCAAAAAACTGTTCATCGATCGGGACACTTTGGAGCACACTGCCGGTTGCGGGATCAACCCGCCGGATATCGCTCCGGCCATAGAGCCCGGTGCTCTCGAGGAACACGCCGTTGTGGAGCTCAAGTCCTTGGGTTGAAGCGGTCGCATCGTGCGGGAATGTCTCGAGCACTTCGACGACAAGCGCCTCAACCTCTCCCGGTCCAAGTGCAGTGCCAGCCGATTCTTCGGCAGTGCCTGCGGTCGCACCGGCAACGGTGGGTACAGCGGCCGAGTCGGGCGTCTCGACGAGGCGTTCATCCGTCAGCGTCGGACGAGTACCTCCGCTACATCCGGTGGCCAAAACTGCCACAAGGATGGCTGCAACCATGACCGGGCGATGTCGGCGAAACAATGACAAAACCTGCACCGCCACAGTGTGCCTCAGAAACTCCACTTTTCTCTGGACCTCAATACGGTGCGAGCCGCCCACACCAGCTAAGTTTGCGGAGTTCATCCACATTGGGAGTAAGACGAGTGGCTACTGCTGGTTCGATTCTTGGCAATTCGGTTCTTCGCAAGGAAGACCCAGGGCTTCTGTACGGCGTCAACGGTTACGTCGACGACATGAAGCTCGACACCAAAGCGATTGTGTTCGTGCGATCAAACATCGCGCACGGAACGATCAACTCGATCAATATCGAAGATGGTGTAGGCATGCCTGGCGTGCTCGGCATCTACACATCTGACAACACAGATCTGCCAGCAGTCCCGCTGTTCGCAATGATGCCACCGAACTTGTCCCGACCACCGTTGGCCAAGGGCAAGGTCCGTTTCGTAGGCGACATCATTGCCATGGTGGTTGCTGAAACCCAGACCCAAGCTGCTGACGCTGCTGAGCAGGTATGGGCCGATATCGAACCGATCGATGCCGTCATCGACATCGAATCGGCAGCGGCAGCGCCGCCGATCTTCGACGATATGGACACGAACGTCTGCTTTGCGACCAACTTCCCGTTGGGCGAAGATGGCGCACCTATCGACATCGATCCGCTCGAAGGCGCAGACCATGTGGCCACGGTCAAGATGCTGACCCAGCGTCTCGCTGGTGCTCCCATGGAGAACAACGGTGCGGTCGCTATTCCGAATGAGCCCGAAGGCGGACTCACATTGTGGTGTTCGAACCAGGGCCCACACAGTCTGCAAGAGCCGGTGGCCCAACTGCTCGGCCTCGAGCAAGAGAAGGTCCGCTGTGCAACCCCGTGGGTTGGTGGCGGCTTCGGTCCCAAGTCAGGTCTGTATGTCGAGTACGTCCTGACCGGTTACGCAGCGCTCCAGCTCGGTGTGCCATGTAAGTGGGCCGAGCTTCGCTCAGAGAACATGGTCGCGATGATGCATGGCCGGGCCATGGTCATGGAATGCAAGCTTGGGCTCAAGAGCGACGGCAAGATCGTCGGCATGGATGCCAAGGTCACCGCCGATACGGGCGCGTATCCAGCCCTCGGTGCCGTGTTGCCCATGCTTACCCAGCTGCTCGCTCCCGCCGTCTACGACGTGCCCAAGGTGAAGTTCAACGGCACCAGCGTGATGACGAACACGACCACCATTGGTGCCTACCGAGGCGCTGGTCGTCCCGAAGCCACCCAGCTCATCGAGCGCGTTCTGGATATTGCTGCGGCCGAGATGGGCATCGACCCCGCTGAGATCCGCCGCATGAACTTCCTGCAGCCAGAAGACTTCCCGCTGGTTACTACGACCGGTGCTGACTATGACAGCGGCGAGTACGAGAAAGCGCTCGACGCGGTACTCGAAGCGTCTGGTTACAGCGACCTTCGAGTCCAGCAGCAGGAACGACGTGCCTCCGGCGATGCAAAACAGATCGGTATCGGCGTGAGCGCATACGTCGAAGTAACCGCCCCGCTCGGCCTTCACGTGGAATACACCAAGGTCGAAGTCACCGACAGCGGTGACATCAACATCTATGCCGGCACAAGCGTGCACGGCCAAGGCCATGACACAGCATTCTCGACCATCGTCGAAGATGTACTGGGTGTGCCTATGCAAGAAGTCAACTTCTTCGACAGTGACACCGACACGGTCCTACGTGGCGCAGGTACGGCAGGCTCACGTTCGTTGCAGACCGCTGGCTCCGGCATCTTGGTCGGCTCACAAAAGGTGCTCGAAAAGGCCAAGACACTGGCGTCACACCTGCTCGAGGCCAGCGTCGACGACATCGAGACCAATGGCACCGGCTTGGCCGTTGCTGGTGTTCCGACATCAGCGCTGTCGTGGGCCGAGCTCGCAACCGCAGCCAACGATGAATCCAAACTTCCCGAAGGTATGGAGCCTGGTCTGGCATACGAACACGATTTCGACGGCCAGTCAGCAACCTACCCATTCGGCGCTCACGTGTCGGTGGTCGAGGTCGATACCGAAACCGGCGGTGTCACCATGTTGCGCCATGTCGCTGTCGATGACTGCGGCACGATCTTGAGCCCGATGATGGTGAACGGTCAGCAGCACGGTGGTATCGCCCAGGGTGCTGCCCAGGTGCTCTACGAACACGTGTCGTACGACGAACTGGGCAACCCCCAGAACGCCAACCTCATGGACTATCTGGTGCCAGCTGCTTCTGAGCTTCCGAGCTTCGAGGTATCGAACACCGAGACGGCATCACCACGTAACCCGCTTGGTGCCAAGGGCATCGGCGAGTCGGGCACGATTGGCTCCACGCCAGCGCTGCACAACGCGGTGATCGATGCTGTGTCCCATATGGGCGTTACCCACATCGACATGCCGTGCACCCCGAAAGCGGTCTGGGAAGCAGTCGCTGCAGCCCGATAGAGCGGCGCAATAGCGCTCGTCTGATCGTTTGATTCGTTCCGAGGCGGGTCTTGCCACCAAGGGGGGCACGACCCGCCTTAGTTCGTTTTTGGGCGCCGTTGCGTTTTAGGCGTCGTTGTGAGCGGCCAACTCGGCAAGCACTTCTTCGGTGTGCTGACCGAGTTCAGGAGCGAGTGAACGGGGCTGCACGACAGTGCGTGAGTAGTCGACGGGAGTTGCAACCATCGTCGTAGTGGTTGATGATCCGGGAGAGTCCGGTACTTCGACGAGTGCTCCAGAGGGTGCAAACTGCGGATCTGCGAGCAAGTCATCGAGACTGTTGACGGGTGCCCAGAAGAAGTCGGGTTCGGCCGACGACGCCGCTTCGATGGCCGCCATATCCATTGCAGCGAAGGCGGCATCGAGAAGGGCAATCAGTGCTTCTGCGTTCGCGCTACGGTCACGCGGCGTCGCAAACCGTTCGTCCTCAATGAGTTGGGCGAGCCCGACTGCTCGACAGAGTGGCGCCCAGTGTCGGCGTACATCGACGCCAATGACCCAGATCCGACGCCCGTCGGCAAGCAGATAGTTGTTCGCCGTCGGACTGGAAGCGAACGCACGACCGTTCTTTGCGATATCTGTTCCCCACATGAGTTTCGTATTGAGGTCGAAGCCGATCGTGTACATGCCTTCGCGAAATAGCGAGGTGGATACGAGTTGACCGTGACCTGACTTAGTGCGCTCGAAGAGCGCAGCACTGACTGCTCCTGCAGCAGCGAGGCCAGTGTTGTGATCGCCCATGCCACCACGCTGGAATGGGGGATCTTCGCCCGGGGCGGTTAACAAGTCGGCAATGCCCGAGCGTGACCAGAACGCTGCGATGTCGAACGCTGCTCGGTCCGCATCGGGGCCCTCTCGACCGAAGCCGCTGATATGGGCATAGATCAGCTCGGGGAACTGTGCCGAGAGGGTGTCGTAGTCAAGCCCTAACCGTTCGAGCGCTCCGGTACGGATGTTGGTCAAGAAGACATCGGCAGTTGCGATGAGCCTGAGTGCATTGGCCATGCCGTCTTCTGATCGCAGATCGAACACCACGGAACGTTTCGACCGGTTGTCGAGCTCGAACACCGGGTTGGAAGGCAAGACCCCGCCGAGGATGCCGTGGAAGAGCCGAGACGGATCACCTTCGGGGGGCTCGATCTTGATGACGTCGGCACCCCAGTCCGCCATGATGCCACCTGCTGCTGGACCGGCGATCCAGACACCGAGTTCTACAACCCGAACACCGCTGAGAGGGCCGCTTGTTGCTTGCTGAGTCGACAC
>DNHM01000105.1 GCA_003485885.1 Acidimicrobiaceae bacterium | reverse complement strand
GACAGCAGGGTCATCGAGGTCGCCATACCAGTCCTGGTAGACGTCGGTGAACGACCGGGCATAGAGCTGGGGATCAGAACGCTGGGAATCACGCTTCACGGGTTAGGGCGCCATGGTTGCGGCGGCGTCCTTGTCGCGCAGCCGGAGCGTGAGCAGCCCGGCTACCGCGAACATCAACGCACTGGCCAACATCGCTGTTTGGTAACCACTTACTCGGTCGGCAGTGATGGTGCTTCCAGCGATGCCATTGGCAAGCACCGTGGACGCAATCGCCACGCCCAACGCGGGAGCGACCTGGCGGGTGGTGCCGTAGATCGCGGTGGCCTGGCCCATTGATTGGCGATCGGTTCGGGCATACACCGCCGACTGGATAGGCACGAAGAACAGACCCATGCCCAAACCTCGGCCGAACATGAGGACCCGGACGAACCAGAGATTCACGTTGGTGTCAATGCGAGCTGTCGCAACGCCAACAGCAAAGGCAATCGCTGCGCCAGTGAGCATGAGACGACGGGGGCCGAGTCTTTTGTACAGGAACCGGCCAACGAGTTGGCTGGTGACCAACACCCCCAACGGTTGAGGGAACAGTGCCAAACCGACCTGCAACGGCGAGTAGCCAACTTCATTTTGTAGGAACAACGGCAGTAGATAGATCAGGCTGATGAAACCGGCGTAGACCGGTAGCGAGACCAGGTTGAACCACCGGAAGTTGCGCTCGGTAAGTAGACGAAGCTGAAGCAGAGGTTGTCGCTTGCGAAGCTCGACGATGACCAATGCGGCGAGCAGAACGAGACCAACCAACAAGCTCAGCACGATGGGTGTAGATCCCCAACCGCGCTCGCCGCCCCGTGACAAGCCATACAACGTGAGCCCCAATCCGCCTGCAAGCAGGAAGAAGCCCGACGTGTCGAAGCTGGTTGGCTCGTCGAGGTCGTCGGTGCGGAGCCAGAGCCATGCCAACAGCAGGGCCACGCCACCGATGGGCAAGTTGACGAAGAAGATCCACCGCCATGAGGCAAACTCGAGAATGGTGCCACCAGCGATGGGTCCTAACGCTGGTGCAATCACCGCCACAGTGATCACCTTGCGGGATGCGATCGACCGTTCTTCGATGGGGAACGCATTGAACAACAGTGCAGATCCGACCGGGGTGATCAATCCTGCCGATGCGCCTTGGAGCGCGCGCCCGATGACCAGCTGGTTGAGTGATTGTGCGAGACCACACAACAACGACGTAACGACGAAGCCGCCGAGCGCGATCATGAACGCACGGCGCAGTCCCAGCCGCTTCCCAAACCAGCCAGCCGAAGCAGTCATCACGGCTAGGGCGATGGTGAACGAAAGCACGGTCCAATCCATGGCCGTAGCGTCGACATTGAACTCTTCGGCCAGGGTCGGCAACGCGACATTAATGATCGTGCCATCCATGATTTGCATGAACAAGGCGGCGATGTACACCGCTGCCACCAGGTTCTTGTAGCCGTAACGCTCGAGCACCGTTGTGAACCTACCCTGAGGCCGGGCGATTAGACCAAGTCAGCACGGATAGCCTGAGCAGGTTATGAGCGCACCTACCAAGGCCCCCTTTACCGAGGCTGAAGAGACCTATCTCGATTGGGCCGCCAGTACCCCTATGCGCCCCGAGGCGCTCGCCGCCATGATGCAGGCCGCACAAGACGGGTACGGAAACCCAACTGGCGCACATCATCGAGCCCGAGTCGGACGTCGAATTGTTGACGATGCCCGTGATCAGGTCGCCGACGCTATGGGGGCCCAGCCGTCTGAGATCATCTTTTGCGGAAGCGGCACCGAGGCGGACAATCTGGCGATCTTCGGTGCCCACGTAGTGCGGGGCGGCAATGTCGCCTGTTCGGCAGCGGAACACCATGCGGTGCTTCATCCTGTCGAATATCTGGGTGGCACCGTGATCGGCATCGACCACGTCGGACAGCTTGACCTCGACCAGCTGCGGTCGATCGCCAACGATGATCTTGCGGTGGTATCGGTGATGCTGGCGAACAATGAAACCGGCGTGGTGCAACGACTCGAGGTCATCCGGGCCATTCTCGATGAGCACGCACCAAATGCGCTTCTTCACACCGATGCCGTGCAGGCATTCCCCTGGCTCGACGTCGCTGAACTGGCAGCACCGGCCGATCTGATCAGCCTGAGTGGACACAAGTTTGGCGGGCCCAAGGGAGTCGGCGTTCTCGTGGTGCGTTCCGATGCAACGATCAAGCCCCAGATACTTGGTGGCGGCCAAGAGTTTGAATTGCGCAGTGGCACCCACAACGTTGCGGGCATCGCCGCATTTGGCGTAGCCGCTGAACTGATGTCTAACGAGCGGGCGCAGGTCGTCGAAAAGGTCGCAACGCTGCGTGATCGTTTGGTGAACGGCATCAAGCAGGTGTTACCGGACACTATTGAATCGGCTCGAGACAACATCGGCGGTGGCGACGACTCCGACGTCGCGAAGGTTGCAGGCAGCGCGCATGTGTGTTTTCCTGGTATCGAGAGCGAAGCGTTGTTGTTCAAGCTGGAGCGGGTCGGTATCTACGCATCGGCTGCATCGTCATGCGCCAGTGGTGCACAGGACCCGAGCCACGTCTTGGCCGCTATGGGCTACCCCCGCGAACTCGCTGCTGGCTCACTGCGTATGTCGCTTGGTTTCGGCACCACCGATGCCGACATCGACCGAGCTCTCGCCATCATCCCCGAATGTGTGCAGACATTGCGCGCTGCATCTCTCTAGGCCTGTGACATGAAGGAAATCGTGCCATGCAAGTAATGGTTGCTATGTCTGGTGGCGTCGATTCGTCGGTCGCCGCAGCAATGATGCTCGAAGCCGGCCACGAGGTCGTCGGCGTGACGATGAAACTCTGGGGCGGGCCGTCTGACAAAGGCTGCTGCTCCGTGAGCGATGTGCTTGATGCTCGTCGGGCTGCCGATGCGATCGGTGTCGACCACCATGTGTTCAACTTCGGCGATGACTTCGAACGCCATGTGATCGCACCGTATGTGGCCGAACACGACGCTGGTCGCACTCCGAACCCATGCATCGAATGCAACCGTTCGATCAAGTTTGCTCGCCTTCTTGAACGAGCCGATGCACTTGGGTTCGATGCCGTGGTGACCGGCCATCATGCTCAGATCGTGACCATGGGCGATGGCTCCCGCCGTATCGCTCGCGCGGTTGACATCGCCAAGGATCAGAGTTACGTCCTCCACATGATCTCTCCTCAGGATCTGGCTCGGGTCGAGTTCCCGGTCGGTGGTCTGGAGAAGTCAGTGGTTCGCCAGATGGCTGCCGACATGGGTATGCGAGTCGCCAACAAACCCGATAGCCAAGACGTTTGTTTCATCAGCAGCACAACAAGTCGAGATGAATTCCTGGGCGATCGGCTTACCCACACCCCAGCACAAGTCGTCGACACCGATGGCAATCAGGTTGGCCACGTTGATTCGATCCAGCTCGTCACGATCGGCCAGCGCAAGGGCCTTGGCCTTCCTGGCGGTTCGCCCGCCCGATACGTAAGCGACGTTGACGTGGCTGCTCAGCGGGTCACGATCGGAACCCGCCAAGATCTGCTCACCGACTTCGTCGACCTCAACGCGATGGTCTGGGCTGGCCAACCAATTACCGATGGTTTGGTGGCGCAGACCAGCGCTCATGGAAATCCCAAGCCGGCAACGGTGCAGGGCAATCGTGTGCAGTGGGCCGCACCCCAGCAACGGGTAGCCCCTGGCCAAACAGTTGTCTTGTACGAAGGCGATATTGTCGTCGGTGGCGGCATCGCCGTCTGACGAGCTAGCTATCGAGTCGGTGGTGCGTTAGTCGGTGGCGATATTTCGCCGCTCGGCTTCGTTGAGTAGTTCACCAGGGCGGCTTGGGCAGAACAAGAAACGGCGAACGTCGGTCAGGTTCGCGGCTTTGCGGTCGGCAGGGTCCCGCAACCCAAGCGGGGCAGGGTCGGTCAGCTCACACTCGAGGAGTAAACCGGCCGCCTTGTTTGATAGGTCGCGTGCCGGGCTGCCATCGATCGCTGCTCCCAGTCGTTCGATTGCGGTCCGGCGAAACAGGACTGGTTCGGTTACGACCAAGAAATCGTGCAGGACCATGCCGTTCGGTACGAAGACGATCCACCGCTGCACGAGTTGATGGAGCGCTCGGGTCCCAACCGCAATCACGCCAGCGCCGAGCGCTGTGGCGACAACGCCCCCGATCCAGTTCTTGTTGGCAACGAGTAGAGGGCCGGCCGTAACTGCAGCGATCATCGCCGCAGCGAGTAGCGGGACCAGAAAATAACCGACGAGTGACGGGGGGCGCAGCAACATACGGCGCTCGTCGCCGTAACTGCCACCGTCGACGAAACGGTCGCCGATGAGCACATTGAGCGCAACGATGGCGACTGCGAACGCATGTATCAGAGCGGCGATTGCGAGCGCAGACCGATCTCCACCAGTGCTTATGTCAACCGTGTTTAGTTCAACCGTGTTTAGTTCAACCGTGCTCAACTCAACCAGGGTCCAGGCGGCCAATGGGAGCGTTCCGACGGCGAGGATACGGATGGCTACGAGGGTGCCCGGCAGAGGCACCATCGAAGCGACCATGCCAGCCGCCCACAACCCCCACAGCCCTGCGGTCATCACAAACGGCACGGCGTGCTCGGCGGAAGCGACCGCATCGCTTGCAGCCTGTCCTACGGTGAGAGGCAGGAGAAACCACAGGGCTCGTAGCGCCCAGACTGCTCGTGTTTGCATCACCAACATCTTGCCAAGGTTCAGGCCGTGCGCCACCCCAACCTTGAGTGAGTCGGATGATTCGCCCGAGATCACCGATGTCAACTTCGAGTTGGTGGTGCGAAAGCTTCGGAGCTTCAAGCCGCCGATGGCGCACCGGTGACGACGGATTCACCAACACACACGGTAGGGGCCTCGCGCACTAACGCCGGTGCCCGACATGTCCACATCAGCGCGTCTCGAATCGGGCCAGTAGCCCAACAGATCAGCTGGCGTCGAAACACCAGGTGTACGACGTGTTGTCGCTGGCTCCCTGGGCAATCAGCCAGTAGAACACGCGGACACAGTTCTGATCTGGGAGCAACCGGGCTACGACCTTGCCCTCTTGAGGCTCGTAACGTAGCGAGTTCAATGCCTGGACTCGAAAGAGTTCCTCTTCGGGAATCTTGATGCCGTTGATTTCGAGTTCAGCCGTGTAGCCGACGGCTAGATCAACAGTGACATCGGTCTGGCTGAGCACGTTCGAACCCGGTTCAGGGCCGACCGATTGGATGGCTACCGGCAGATCCGTGCTGCGGGGATTGCCCACATACACGAATACGGCGATCGCGAACAGGGCGGCAGCGGTCGCCAACATCGACAAAATGATGAGGCGGCGGGTTCTAGCTGAAGGCAAGTCCACGATCGAATCGTACGCCGTCCGCGCCGTGCGTCCGCTGTTCAACACGAGTCGCGTTTATGGCTGGCGTCACAGAACAACCAAGAGCGCCGCTCGGGGGCCGATGCTGGCAAGTACGATTAGTGCGCCATGAACCCCACTGCGCTGACCGAGATGGTCGACCGCGTCTTCGACGATCGTTATCGCGTCGAAGAGCTTGTCGGCGTCGGCACTGTCTCCGCGGTTTTTTCGGCGTTTGACATGGCCGAGGATCGCCGGGTCGCACTCAAGGTGTTCGATGTTGCCCTTGCCAATGACGAGCGGTTCGTCGAACGCCTGCTCGAAGCCGCCGAACACGCGTCAGTCCTGGGTCATACGAACATTGTGGAGATTCTGGACTGGGGATTCGACAAGGGGCCGTACATCGTGTCTGAGCTGTGCGAGGGCGGAAGCCTGGCAGCGCTGCTCGAAGAAGGCCATCGATTAGCGACTAGCCAAGCGCTGGTGATGGCGCTTGAATGCGCACGTGCGCTGAATTACGGACACGAACAGGGCGCTATCCATCGCAACCTCACCCCACACAATGTGCTGTTCACGGCTGATCATCACGTCCGGGTCAGTGACTACGGCCTGGCCACGGTGCTGGATGAAGCGCCCGCAGCCCAAGCTTCTCGTGCACTCGAAAATGTGCGCTACGCGTCGCCAGAACAGGCCCGGGGGCGTCTGGTCGGCGAATCCAGTGACTTGTATTCGCTGGCGCTGGTCGTTAGCGAAGCAGTGAGTGGTCGCGCACCGCAGGTTTCCGAAACGGTTGTGGGCACGCTGATGGATCGTGCCGAGGCGCCTGCCGTGCTCGACGAAGCGCTTGGTGGCTTGTTGCCGTCGCTGGAGCGCTGTGGTCGTGTCGATCCGCAGCAGCGGCCCGAAGCCGAAGAACTCGCGATTTCGCTGCTGGCCACGGCCGAAGGAATGCCGCGTCCCCAAGCCCTGCCTGTGGTTGGGATCGGCTACCAGGGTGACATGAACGAAGTGACGTTGCTCGTTTCGGGCGGCTCACGGTTTGTTGCCGAGTCTTCCGAAGCGCTCACCGAGGTGGTCGAACCCGATCAACCGGACCAAAACATCGGACCGGCTGCAGACAACGGATTCGATGCCTCCGTCGTAGGCGACCCCGATGACACTGATGCATTCGCAACCGAGGACGGGCTTCCCAAGGACAGGGTTTCTCAGGACAGGGTTCCGGACCAAAACGCTGCACAGGACGCCGTTCTTCAGAATCGCGTTCCTGAGGATCGCGTGGTTGAGGGTCACGTTGTCGACGACAGCGTTCCCAAAGATGCCGCCAGCGTCGGCGACCTTGAGAACCTCGAGCAAGCAGACCCTGTTTTTGCTCAGGTCTCCGGTGTTTCGGTCGAAGCCGAACTCGATGTTCCGCAACCAGCGCCGACCGGCCGCAGCACACGGGTTGCCTACGAAGAAACCTCGGACGACGCCGATGACCGACTGCCGTGGTGGCCGCTGGCGCTCCTTGTCGTGCTTATTGCTGGGGCGACCGCTGCCTGGGTGTATTTTGTTGCACTCGACGAGACCGCAGATTCCGCAGCTGTTCCCGACCTGATTGGTGTGCAGTTCGACGAAATTGCTGGTCGGCTCGAAGGTCGAAGCTGGGAGGTCATTCGGCTTGAGGATCGAGTCGATGGCACGGTTGTGGGCTCGGTAATTTCGCAGGATCCTGGCCCTGGCAAACCGATCGAATCCGATGACCGGTTGACGGTTACGGTGTCGTTGGGCAACGAGATGGTCGAGATTCCGAGCGATATTGTTGGACTCACGGTTGATCAAGCGGCGTCCAGGCTAGGCACAGTCGGGCTTTTGGTCGGTCGCGTGACAGAAGAGGAAAACGAGGCGCTCGATGCAGGACTCGTTATCGGCCTCGACGAGCCGACCACGCAGATGCCGACTGGCCAGGGTGTTGACCTACGGGTCTCCGCTGGACCCGAGGACCGCATCGTGCCACCCGGTGTTGTTGGGCTCAGCATCGGCGACGCGACGAGCTTGCTGGTTGGTCTTCGGCTTCAAGCCTTCGAAGAACCAACGTTCGACCCCGACGTCGAGGTCGGAACCGTACTGGCGTCATTTCCGCCAGGAGGCGAAGTGGTCTCGGCTGACTCCGCAGTCACCCTGTTTGTCAGTGCTGGCCCGGAACCGGTCGACATGCCCGACATCGTCGGCCTGCAACTCGACGAGGCGGTCGATGTAATCGAGGCACTCGGGCTCATCTTCATCGATACGACCGGCACGCCTGGTGAAGAGGTCATTGGTTCTCTGCCGCCAATCGGCGCGGAAGTCGATGTCGGCACCGAAGTCACCATCATCCTCAATGACCCAGTTGAAGAAGACGAAGAGGACGAAACCGACGGCTAACGAACGCCGGCAGCGCAACCGTGCCTGTCAGTTATTCGGTGATGGCCATGAGGCGAGCGACGACCTCTTCGGCCAGCGCCTGCTGCTCTGGCGAAGCCTCGAGGTCTTGCAGCGACATCATCAACGTGATGTCGCCCTGTACTTCGATTTCACCAGTCATGAACGCGATCATGACGTTTTCAGGCAGCGGTTCAACCAAGAGCTGACGGGCCAGTCCGTACGGCAGCGTGACCGAGACATCAGGGCCATCGATATGGCCATCATCCGGGACCACAGAGCCGTTCGTGGTGTCAATATGGCCAAGCACAAGGTCGTCGGTAAACGGAGCGCCGGTCACCGTCACGTTCATACGGAGTGACTCGGCCGGTTGATCAACTCGGTCTTTGTATTCGTCGTGAATCGCTCGGGCCTGTTCGATCCACGACGGCGAAAGAAACGGGTAGATACTCACCCAGCCACGGTAACCCGGCCCCGCCAAGAATGGCGGATACCATCGGTAGCTGTGCATGACTGCAAGATGACCTCATGAGTGGCGAAATATCACGAGACGAAGTAGCCCATGTTGCTTCGTTGGCCCGGCTGCGCCTCAGCGATAACGAACTCGATACCTTCACCGAACAACTTTGTGTTGTTCTTGAGACCGCAGCGCAACTGAATTCGCTGGATCTCAGCGAGGTGCCGCCGATGGCCCAGCCGTACCCACTGACCAATGTGCTGCGTCCTGATCTGATCGTGCCATCGCTCGATCGCGACGAAGTCCTTGCTCAGGCACCTGGGGCCGAAGACGGCCGCTTCCGGGTGCCGCCAGCTCTTGGAGAAGCCCCGTGAGTAGCGCATTCGAACTAGCCGCAGCTATCCGCGCCGGCGAACAGTCCGCGGTTGCGGCTGCCGAGACGTCCTTTGACACCATTGATGGACGTGACGAAGAGATCCATGCGTTTCTCCATCTGACCAAACAACGGGCTCACGCGCAGGCCGAAGCCGTCGATAAGGCGGTCGCCGCTGGTCAGGATCCGGGGCCGCTCGCTGGTGTGCCAATCGCCATCAAGGACAACATGTGCACCCGTGGTGAACCCACCACGTGCAGCTCAAAGATACTCGAAGGATGGCGCCCGCCCTACGACGCAACGGTTATCGGACGACTCGAAGCCGCCGGTGCCGTGATCGTCGGGAAGACGAACCTCGACGAGTTCGCTATGGGCTCGTCGACCGAGAACTCGGCCTTTGGGCCAACGCGTAACCCCCGAGATACCTCGCGTGTTCCTGGGGGGTCGAGTGGGGGCTCAGCTGCAGCGGTGGCCGCCGACTTTGTGCCACTGTCACTTGGCAGTGATACCGGCGGGTCGATCCGCCAACCAGCTGCGTTATGTGGCGTGGTTGGTGTCAAGCCCAGCTACGGAGCAGTGTCTCGTTATGGGCTGATCGCCTTTGCAAGCTCACTCGACCAGATCGGCCCGTTCGCCCACGACGTCACTGACGCCGCACTATGTCTTGATGTCATTAGTGGTCACGATCCACGAGACGCCACCTCGATCCCAACCGCGCTAACCCCAACGCTTCCGACGGTGAACGACGGCGTTGCCGGCATGCGCATCGGTCTGATCGATGAACTGATGGCCGACGGTATCGACGACGATGTCATCGCTCGAACCAACCAAGCGGCCGAAGCGCTCATCGCTGCAGGTGCCACGGTTGAGCGCGTCAGTATTCCGGCCACGATTTATGGCCTGGCTGCCTACTACCTGATCGCTCCAGCCGAAGCGTCGAGCAACCTGGCTCGCTTTGATGGTGTGCGTTACGGACACCGAGTGGATGGTCAGAACGTGGCCGCCATGAATGTCGCCACTCGGTCTGCTGGTTTCGGCGACGAAGTGAAACGGCGCATCATGCTGGGCACGTACGCACTGTCGTCTGGGTATTACGACGCCTATTACGGCAAAGCACAACGAGTTCGCACGCTGATCGCTGATGAGTTTGCAACCGCCTACGAGAAGTTCGATCTGTTGCTGTCGCCGACTTCGCCGTCCACAGCGTTCGAGATTGGGGCCAAGAGCGATCCAATGGCGCTGTACATGTGCGATGTCTGCACGATCCCGTCGAACCTGGCGGGCCATCCGGCCATGTCGGTGCCGTTCGGTGTTGGCGACGACGGTCTGCCGGTTGGTGTCCAGGTGCTCGCCCCGATGCTCGAAGAAGCCAAGATGTTCCGGGCTGCAAAAGCCCTCGAAGACGCTGCCAAGGGGATGTCATGAGTGAACCAGCCGTACTACCCGAGGGCTGGGAGATGGTGATTGGGCTCGAAGTCCATGTCGAGCTTGCGACTGCCACGAAACTCTTTTGCGGCTGCGCCAACTCGTTCGGCGATGAACCGAACACCAATATCTGTCCGACGTGTCTTGGCCTTCCCGGTTCGTTGCCAGTGGCGAACGAGCAGGCAGTGGAGTATGCAATGCAGCTTGGTCGTGCGCTCAACTGCACTGTTTCGCGGTCGATCTTTGCCCGCAAGAACTACTTCTACCCCGACATGCCCAAGGACTTCCAGACTACGCAGTACGAAGAACCGACGAACTCTGAGGGGTTCGTGGTGTTGCCAGACGGAACGTCCGTCGGCGTCGAACGGGCCCACATCGAAGAAGACACCGGTAAGTCCACTCACCTGGGCGGCGGCGGCCGAATCCACGACGCGACCGCCACGCTGGTCGATTACAACCGTGCTGGCGTGCCGCTGGTCGAGATCGTGAGTCACCCGGTTATGCACGATGCCGAGACGGCACGGGCCTATGTCGCAGAACTACGTGACATCTTGCTTGTCACCGG
>DNHM01000172.1 GCA_003485885.1 Acidimicrobiaceae bacterium | reverse complement strand
CTCCAACCAGGACGCGACAGCCGTGGTGTGTGCCGCTTCGGCGCTGTGACTCGACGATGCCAGCGCAATCTCGTCGTCGCTGACGTCGAACTTCGCAGCCGCACCAAGTGCGAGCATGGGTAACACTTGGATCGATTTGATCGCCGAACGAGGCATGGTTAACCGATCGCTGTCGCCCCACGTGCTGAGCACCTGATCAGCAGTGGCGACAACGGCGTGCACCTGATGTGTCGACTCGACGAAGTCGCCTCGACGTATTTCGACCATGATTGGAGCAGACCGATGTTGCATCTCTCGACTCTACGAGCCGATGGCGAGCATTTGATCAGACGTAGCTCCCGCGAGTGGCTTAGCCGTCGAAGGGCAAGGCCACCAGTTCGACCTCGACGACACTGCCATCGAGCAGCTCCACCTGCACGATCGTTGTCTCCACGAAGTCGGTGCCGGCTTGCACCACATCGCGGATGGCGAGCACATCAGCGACCTCGCCCAGGTCGGCGGGTTCCATGTAGAGGCCCCAGATGATCCCTGCGAATTCGGTACCAAACCAGACCCGGCGACCCTCGTAGCTGCCAGCGCACTCGGTCTGCATCACCACCGTTCGGCTCACGAAGTCGTCGCCGAAGTCGTACTTCACCGTGTAGGTCTCTCCCACATCGATGTCGACGATCTGATCAACTTCCTGTCCGGCCGGGAACGCTCGCACAAACCCGCCAGCCGTTTTGCCGTACAGCGTGCGACTACCACAGGCCGGGTCGGTCGCAAGTGTGTCGCCAACATGCCAGGTGCCATCTCCCCCGACGGCTTCGAACAGCGGCTCGACATCGATCTGCAGCGCTGGATCAGCGGTGTTGATGAAGTGTGGGTCTGTGTTCAAGTCGTATCGAAGCAACGCCACGTTTGTATCGGCGCTATCGAGGTCGAATGACCACCCGACCGCAGCGAGAAAGCCGTCGTTCGTTAGTCGGAAGAACTGATAGTCGGCGAACTCTGAGTTGGGCAACGTGTACGTCTCGACCAGGTGGGCATCGGCAACGGAGCCGTCGTCGAGGATCTTGCCAACGAATGCATTCACGAAACCTTCACAACCTGAGGTCCATGCGATGTGTCCAGTTGGCGCCAGGTGCAGGTTGTTGACATCGGAGAAGACCAGGGTGGGCTGCGTGAGGGCCAGACGACGGTCGGTGCCGTTGTCGACCTCCAACGTGCGGGCTACACCGAACCCTTCACACCCGATTCCCCCCGCCGGATCATCGATGACCCGGTAGGTGAAACCGGCGGATGTTGCCAGCACTGGACTATTCGCGAATCCGGCATCGTCGAAGTAGCCGAACTGGTCGATGCTGACCGCCTGACCTGTCGTCAGGGAAATCTGGCGCCGCTCGACGAGCCAGGTTGCAGCATCATCAGGATCGATTTCAATGATGACCCTGGCTTCGATCGTGTCGTCGTCAACCCATCGAATGAGGTACGGGTCGCGTTCACCGGTGCCGCCGAGGTCCAACCGATTACCCACGGACGCGATACGTCCGTCTTGGCCGAATTCGACCCGATTCAGCCACAACGCAGGATCCTCGCCAGTCCCACACGAAGACAGGAGCACAGCGCTCGATCCGGAACCCGGCAGCAATTGGCGCACGTCTCCGACCTGCTCGAATCCTGCAGCCACCCCGGCAACAACGCCAGCAAACTCGCCTCGGGCAGCAACAGCAATGTTCACGACGGAGAGCGATTCGGCCGTCGCAACGTCACACGGTGTTTCATCGAACCAGGGAGAGGTAGTCCCGGCGTAGGCATACGTGCCGCCGTTGGAGATGCCCAGGATCGTGTCGGCACGGAACTCCACCGGTGGAAGCGCCGCAGCAGGCGTGGGCTCCAGTGCCGGCGTTGGTTCAGGAGATGCGGTCGGTTCAGGAGCCTTCACGGGTGCGCTCTGAGCTGTTGGTTCTACGCCCGGCGTCTCCACAGGCTCTGGTGTGTCGCCGTCTGATGACGAGCCGGTCTGGGTGACCGTGGCCGTACCAGTGCAGGCTGACGCAATGAGACCACACCCGAGAAGCGCCACCATCAACCGAGACACCAAACGTCCAGACATGAACCCACCTGTTCCCATAACCCCACGATACGCGTCTCGCTCAAGGATCTGGACGCGGTTGGGGTGCCGTCCCTACCCTGCCGACCCGCAACGCCCGATGCGCTCGCTGGCTAGAACAGATCGTCCAACACTCGGCGCCAGCCATCACCCAGCGACGCCGACCACACGTCGGGAGCGTGGGTAACCCGGGCTTGGGCCGCCTTAGTCAGGGCCAGAGCGACCTGGTCACCAACGGACTCCGCAACGGCAACAGCACGAGCGGCGTGCTCGACGGCACCAGCCTCATCGTCAGCGGAGAGTGCACCGGCAGCAGCGACGTGCGCGATAACTCTGTCGAGATAGGTCGCACCTGGATCGTCTGCCACCAGGTCAGCATCCGCCACTGCCGATTCGCCATCTTCGACCAGAGCGAAAGCCAATGCTCGCACCGATGTTGTGTACGGGCGACTGCCGGTGACGGCAAGCAGCTGTCCAACTGCATCGTCGGCTCTGCCGACTTGGCACAAGGCCAACGCAAGCGCCGTCTGAACTTCGGAGTCATCGGCACCCGTCTCCTTGATTCGTTCAAGCGCAAGTTCACTGATCACCAGCGCTCGTTCGCCAAACCCCAGGTGCACCGCCGTCCCGGCTGCGACCATGGCTGGCAGGGCGATACTTCCCGCGGTCTCACTGAGCGCCAGGGCTTCCTCCATACCGCGTTCAGCTTCGGCAAAACGACCCAAGGCAACCAACGAACGCACGTGAGGAGCGAGCGATTGCACAGTGCCGAATCGATCGCCGAGCTCACGGAAGGTTGCCAAGGAACGCCGGGACAACGCTTCGGCTTCGACAAATTTGCCTGACCACAGCCGAATCGAGGCCACCAGTGAGTCCATCATTGCCGGGCCCCACCGCTCGCCCAGCTTCAGCGCTTCGGTCCGTGCGCCAACAGCCAGCGTTTCAGCATCATCGAAACGCCGTTCGGAGTACGCCAGAAACGCTTTGATTGCCTGGGTCCAGCTCAAGCCGCTTCGATCACCTAGCTCCTCGAATATCGCGGTTGCCCCGTCCAGCCGGCGAGCGGCAAGCTCGGTGTCGCCCGAAAGGAACGCCACCAACGCCTTATGTTCACCAGCCCACGCTTCTGATCGACGATCACCGAGTCTCGCAGCGAGGGCCTCGGACTCATCGAGCAGCACATCGGCCTGGTCAAGCGATCCGCCAAAGATCTCACAGAAGCCACGATCTGCAAGCGAGATCGCCAACTCGGCATCGTTGCCGAGGTCACGGAAGATCCCAATCGAGGCATCAAGCTCTCGGCGAGCTGTGGGCAAGTCGCCCAGGCCATGTGCTTGTACAGCAAGCAACCGGCGTGCCGTCCCTTCGTCGCGACGATCATTACCCTCGATAGCCGAGGCCAGCGCTAGGAGGCCATCGTCGCCTGCACTGTCGTACTCACGGAGTTCGGTCGCAGCGGTGCACCGCACCAACAGCAACTCCCGCAATGTCGAGGTGTCTTGGGCTCGAGGGCTAGCGCGCGTTCTGCCTCACGACGGGCCTGACGGAATGCGCCCATCTCGAGCGAACGTTGTGCCGCTCGCAGCAATAGCCGGATGGCAATGGCAGCCATATCGGACGGAATTGTCTGGAGAGGACCAATTTCGCGATCGAGTTCGGCGGCCCGAGCCGCGTGGTTCGCAAGGCTGCTGATCGGCACGCCGACGGTCGCAGCCATCGCCTGAGCTACGCCAGCATGGCGTTCGGCTCGACTGACCTTGGTCAACGTTTCGTAGGCGACCTCGCGTACGACATCGCTGCGGAAGCGCCACCGGCCTATCCCCGACAACTCCAACAACCCAGCGGCATCGACTCGATCAAGTGCTTCACGATCAAAGGTCTGCCCTAGTTCGCGGGCGAATACTTCGAGCGATGCAACCGCACCCGCCACACCGAGCACCGCAGCATTTTCGATCACCGCTCGAGCTGGGCGATCGAGTAGGTCGAGGCGAGCCGCGATCAGGACACGCAGCGAACTTGGCAGTTCAAGGCCACCATCGGTGGCGTCGGGCAACATTGCGAGTTCCGAGAGAAACAGTGGATTGCCGCCGCTGCGTTCATACAGCTGGGCACGAAACGGCGCATCAACAGAGCCAGCGGTAATTGCCGTTACCAACTCGTCGGCCTCTACTCGCGTAAGAGGCTCCAGGTTCAGCGACAACGACACAACACCATCCACAACAGGAGGCCATGTGACGTCGGCATCAGGTCGCTGTGCGGTGATCAGCAGAAACGGCCGGTCGGCCAGTGACCGGCAG
Organism: Acidimicrobiaceae bacterium; assembly: GCA_003485885.1. Taxonomy (GTDB): domain Bacteria; phylum Actinomycetota; class Acidimicrobiia; order Acidimicrobiales; family UBA10347; genus UBA10347. Next base: position 492 of record DNHM01000172.1, on the reverse strand, counting down.
ATGCGATGCAACACGTCGATGAGCAGGTTGTCGGCCCATTGCAAATCATCGATACATACGATCACCGGAGTGATGGCGCTGCGTCGACGGAGCGCCTCGACGATGAGGCGAAACAGCGTGTTTCGAGCCCGGGCAAGAGGCACATCGTCGAATGCCGATGGATGGCCCGCAATGTGCAATACAGCCTCGACTAACCAGCCAAGCAGCGGATCGTCGGCGCCAAAGCCGTAGATCGAAATTGCCTTCTCGATACTCAGGCTGCGCATACGCTCGGCCGAAGCGCTGGTCGCTAGATCTATCTGGCCAAACATCGCAGTAGCGATCGGAGCCCACGGATAGGTCTCACCAAATGGGCGCAGGCACCGGCAAGCACAACGGTGTCTTTGTGGATCGAATCAAGGACTTCAGCGATCAGTCGAGTCTTGCCGCTCCCAGCCTCGCCGACGACCGCCACCACAGCGCTCTCGCCTGCAGCGGCGCGTTCAATCGCGG
>DNHM01000397.1:7160-8147 GCA_003485885.1 Acidimicrobiaceae bacterium | reverse complement strand
CCTCGATCTCCAGGCCGACCTAAGACTGGTCGGAGGCGTGCAAGGTAACGCAAGCGGTTTCGTCGCACGTACGGTCGACGATGGGGTGCGTATCACCATCTCGTCCATTATCAATCGACCTGGCGGCCCGTCGGCAAACGATTTGGTTTATCAAGAAGCGCTCGTTGAGATGGTCGACCAGCTTCGACCGTCGATTAACTTCAATGGAGTGGAGCCTGGCCAATGAGTGAACTCATCGAGTTGCCGATGTTTCCCCTTGGGTCGGTTCTCCTACCTGGCGGCGTTTTGCCGCTACACATCTTTGAAGTTCGCTATCAGAAGCTGCTTAACCACGCACTCGAGACCGACCGAAGGTTCGGTGTTGTGCTCATAACCCGGGGCTCCGAGGTGGGCGGAGGCGAGGTGCGCACAGATATCGGCACAATCGCTCACATCGATGAGTACCAGCGGTTCGATGATGGTCGCGCTGCGGTGGTTTCTCATGGAACGGGCCGCTTCGAGGTCGTCGAGTGGCTCACTGACGATCCGTATCCGCGTGCGCTGGTCCGTGAACTTGAGATCGAACCCGAGGGCCGGAATGACCACGACCTGCTTCGCACAGCACGTGGCCGGTTCGACGCACTTATCGAGCTGGGTCAACGTTTGGGCCGGCTCGAATCGGGTCACGACATCGCGTGGCTCCCTGATCTCGACGATGCGACGTGGCAGCTGGCTGGTCAATCTCCCTGCAGTGCTCTTGATCACTACACGATTCTGTCGGCGCCAACTCGGGCTGAACGCCTCGAACATATCGATCGCCTACTCAGCGAGGTCTACACCGATCTCGAACTCATGGGCGGGCTAGATAGTTCCTCCTAAGATCGGCACTGGCCGACGAGACCACTAGGCTTTGGCCACTCAGGAGCAGTACATGGCTGATAATGACAAGACCAAGGTCCAGGACTCGAACGGCACCTTTGGTGAACTCAAGTTGATGGTCACCGACTA
>DNHM01000397.1:0-7076 GCA_003485885.1 Acidimicrobiaceae bacterium | reverse complement strand
TTCCTCCGGCTCTTCCAGAAGTTTTCATTTCTGTCCGAAACCTGCGATATCGGTGGAGTCGCCACCACATGTGACACCACATGGACGTTTGTGCCATACCTGATGGTGTTCGCGTTGCTGGTGGCTGCTGCCGGTGCATGCTTCTCCGCAATGATGAAGACACCCGAATGGATGGATGACGACGCATGACTGAGATCACTCCCGACGATCTTCAGAAGAAGTTCGGACAACTCAAGGATGAGCTCGAGAACGTCGCTGGTGCTGCCCGCAGCACGGCGCAAAAAGTTGGGGTTGTGGCCGGTGTTCTGCTGGTACTCCTTGCCTTCTTTCTCGGTTCGAAGCGCGGCAAGGCGGGCAAGACCATCGTCGAAGTCCGACGCCTCTGATCGCTCATTGTGGGCATTCGAAGGTCTCTAAAGCCGAGCGTTATGCTTCGTCGCAAAGCGCTCCGGTCGGGCGTATTCGGCGGCGACCGCACCTGGTTGCGAGTCTTTATCACCATGTTTCTCTGGAGGCGAATCAAGGCGCTGTTCGGCTTCGGCGATCCACAACCAGTCTTGGTCGAAGAAGCCCGACCTGGTGATCGATTTGTCGTTGCGCACGAAAACAACAAGCAGAGCCGCCGAAAGCGCCGCAAGCTAGACAAGAAGGCGGCCAAGAAGGCCGACAAGCAGGCGGCGAAGACCGCAAAGAAAACCGCAAAGAAAACCGCCACAAAGACGCGCAAGTAGACCTAGATGAAGATCGAACTCCGTAACCCGACGCGCACGCTCGAAATCCCCGGGGCGATGAGCGTTCAAAAACTGCTGAACAAGCTCGACGTGAACAGCGCCTCTGTGTTGGTCATCTGTGATGGCACCCTGGTGCCAACCGACGCGTTTCTTCAAGACGACGCCGTTGTCGAGATCCGCAACGTCATTTCTGGCGGTGCCGGATGAAGTGTCGTGTCTGTCGTGGTTCTGCGGTCATCGACCTGAAGCGTCACAACGCCAACTTCTGCGGCGAACACTTCCTTCGGTTCTGTCATCAGCAGGTCGAGAAGGCTATTAGCGAATTTGACATGTGTGAACCAGGCGACAAGGTCCTTGTTGCCGTGAGCGGTGGCAAGGACAGCCTGGCCGTATGGGACATACTGAACAACCTGGGTTACGAGGCCGACGGCCTGTATATCGGGCTTGGTATCGACGACTACAGCGATCCGTCCGGTGAATTCGCTAAGGCATTTGCTTCCGAGCGGGATCTGAAACTGACGGTGGTCGACATCGTCGAGGAATACGGTTACGACGTGCCCAACGGCAGCCGGGCCGCCCGCCGTGCCCCCTGTTCCGCATGTGGTATGTCCAAACGACATATTTTCGACCGGGTTGCGCTCGAAGGGGGCTACGACGTTCTTGTCACTGGCCACAATCTCGACGACGAAGCAGCGGTGCTTTTTGGAAATGTGCTGCATTGGCAGACCGACTATCTGGCCCGTCAGCACCCGGTATTGCCGGCGCGCAACGGGCTTCCCCGCAAGGTCAAACCTCTTGTCCGTCTCGACGAACGAGAGATGGCCGCGTACTGCGTGATCGCAGGAATCGACTACATGCTTGACGAGTGCCCAATGGCTGCGGGCAATAAACACCTTCGGTACAAGGACGCCTTGAACTCGATCGAGGCAGCATCGCCTGGTTCAAAACAGGCATTTTTCCACAAGTTCTTGAGCCAGGGAGCCCCGTTCTTTGCGGAAGCGGCGCAAGAGCTACGAGATGAACTCGGCTCATGCGAGACCTGCGGCTCGCCAACCCCCAACGAGATCTGTGCGTTCTGCCGGCTGGTAGAGCGCGCCGGCGGCAGACCAGTGCCTGTCGAACTGACTGCGAGACCCCTATGACTGAACCCGAAGCTCTGACCGAACCCGAAGCTGTAACACCGGCCCGTCCGCTGCAGGTTGGTGAGTTGATCATGTTGATTGACCGCAAAGAGCGCCGTTACCTCACCACTCTGGTCGAAGGCGGCGAGTTTCACTCACATGCAGGAGCGGTCCCTCACGAAGACATGATTGGCCGGGCCGAGGGCCAGGAGTTCCGGACCGGCAAGAATGCCGCGTATCTGGTCGTGCGGCCGACCCTGTCTGACTTCATCTTGAAGATGAAACGAGGCGCGCAGGTGATCTACCCCAAGGATCTGGGGCCGATCCTGATGCAAGCCGACATATTCCCCGGCGCTCGAGTTCTCGAATCAGGTCTTGGCTCGGGTGCACTGTCGATGACACTTCTTCGGGCCGGTGCCGACATCACGGGGTATGAGATTCGCGAAGATTTCGCGGCCCAAGCCACGGCCAACGTCACTGAATTCATGGGCGAAGGTGTTCTCGAACGTTACGACGTTCATATTCGCAGCGCCTATGAGCCCTTTGAGCACACTGACTTCGATCGGGTAGTGCTCGACCTCCCCGAACCTTGGAGCGTGGTGCCCCACGCCGCCAATGCCTTGGCTAGCGGTGGCATCATTCTGGCGTACACACCAAGCATTATTCAGGCGACGACATTCCGATCCGCATTGCAGAAGCACGGTTTTGGCATGGCTGAGACCATGGAGGTTTTGAACCGCAGCTGGCATATCGAGCCGGAGCACAACGCAGTGCGTCCTGATCACCGGATGGTGGCCCACACTGGCTTTCTCACCACTGCTCGCAAGCTCGCTACGCAGGCGTAGCTCGGCGGTACCCAGAGAAGCGGCGGAGCCGGAGGCTGTTGGTGACCACAAATACCGACGACAGTCCCATGGCACCTGCTGCGATCATGGGGTTCAGAACACCAAATGCCGCAAGCGGTATCGCGGCTGCGTTGTAAGCGAACGCCCAAAACAGGTTGCCCTTGATGGTGGCCAACGTGCGGCGGGCGAGGGCAATGGCATCGGCCACGGCCCGCAGATCGCCGCTAACTACGGTGAGATCCGACGCCTGGATCGCAACATCAGTTCCAGTACCAACCGCAATGCCAAGATCGGCCTGTGCCAGAGCGGGAGCATCGTTGATGCCGTCGCCCACCATGGCCACTCGATGACCCGCTGCCTGCAGTCGTTTCACCTCGGAGGCTTTATCGGATGGAAGTACCTCGGCGATGACGTGGTCAACGCCCACGAGCTGACCAACGTGTTCGGCGGTACGACGGTTGTCACCCGTCAACAGCGTGACGGTGAGCCCCTGCTCCTGCAATGCGGCAATGGCCGCTGCGCTGGTGTCCTTGATCGTGTCCGTCACCACGAACACGGCTTCAGCAGTCGTGTCTTCATGTGTGTTGCCTCGACCTGCGAATACAGCAGTCGACCCGACCTCTTCGGCTTCGACAGCGGCGGCTTCGACGTCGTCGGGGATGTGGTCGAAAAAGAGCCGTCGTCCGACTCGCACAGCTACACCGTTGATCGTGCCGACGACGCCATAACCCGGTTGATTCGTGAAGTCGGCGACGGCGTCATGTTCGGTCGTGGCAGCAGCGATCGCCTGAGCGATCGGATGTTCCGATTTTGCTTCAACGGAAGCAGCCAGAGCAACGAGTTCTCGCTGTGAGTCGTCGGACGCTCCGGGCATGTGCACCGAAGCCAGTTCCATGCGGCCGTGGGTAACGGTGCCGGTCTTGTCAACGATGACAACATCGATGTCGCGGGTGTCTTCGAGGACCTCGCCTCCCTTGATGATGACCCCAAGCTGCGCACCCCGGCCGGTACCCACCATGATGCCTAGGGGGGTTGCGAGTCCAAGGGCACACGGGCACGCAATGATCAGTACTGCAACTGCAGCGGTAAATGCCTGATCTGCGCTGTGACCGGTCAGGAACCAAGCAGCGAGTGTTACGAGTGCGATGCCGATAGCGAGTGGCACAAAAACTGCCGCCACTCGGTCGGCAAGACGTTGCACATTGGCCCGGCTGCCCTGTGCCTGGTCGACAAGCTGGATGATCTGTGCCAGTGCAGTATCAGCTCCGACTCTGGTCGCTTCGACGGTGAGGGAGCCGTTTGTGTTGATGGTTGAGCCGATGACCTCGTCGCCGACGATGACATCGACAGGAACAGGTTCACCGGTGACCATCGAGATGTCGATTGCTGACTGGCCCTCGACGACGACGCCGTCGGTAGCGATTTTCTCACCGGGGCGCACAACAAACCGCATGCCCGTAACCAGATCCTCGAGTGCGATCTCACGCCCGTCGTCAAGCTGCGCGGTGCGGGCACCGAGATCGGCAAGTGCCCGAATGGCATCGCCTGAGCGGCGCTTCGCTCGAAGCTCAAACCATTTTCCCAACAGGATGAGGGTGACGATGACGCCACCAGTTTCGAAGTAGATGTGGCCACCGTCGATGTTGCCCACTAACACAACCGCAGACCAGATCCATCCAGCCGACGCTCCCATCGATACCAGCGTGTCCATGGTCGTCGAACCGTGACGCAGGTTCATGAATGCAGCTCGGTGGAACGGCCAACCCGACCAGAACACGACCGGCGTGGCGAGCGCCGCCACGACCCATTCCCAACCGGTGAAGTGCAACGGCCGGATCATCGTCAGCAACATGGCTGGGATTGTCAGAACGACGCCCACCAAGAGACGCCGAAGCAGATCGGCCTCGCGACGATCCTCGGCCGCATCGGTTTCGTCTTCCTCGATAACCGAATAACCAAGGCTCTCGATGACGTCGAATAGTTGCTGGTCTAGGACGGCACTGTCTCGCACGACGGTCGCTCGCCCGGTGGCGAAGTTCACCTGCGCGTCGGTAACGCCGTCCAGCCTGGTGAGCTTGCGCTGAATACGGTTGGAACACGCAGCACAGGTCATGCCATCGACGGCAATGTCTGATCGAACTTGGTCGGGGTGCTGCTGGCTGGCTAGATCAGTGCTCGAAACTGCTGACATACTTTCATCATAAACCTTCTACCCAGATGGAAGGTCAACTACTTTGTGGCAGCGATGACCTGGCAACGATTCGGATCGGTGCAATCGAGGGGATCAAGCCCTGTGGCCCGGTCTGCCAGTTCAGCAAGGGCACTTCGAGCGATCTGGAGTCGGTCTATCTGTTCGTCGATCGAGACCAAGTGTCGCTGTAGTAGTTCGCTGGTGTGGGCACAGGACCGTTCGCCTGTTTGTTTCAGCTCAAGAACCGAAGCGATTTCAGCTAGCGTCAAACCACTGGCTTGTGCGTCGCGGATGAAACACAACCGCTCTATTGCGGCCGCGTCGTAGTCGCGGTAGCCCGATGCGGTGCGCAACGGTTCCTTCAACAAACCAATCGACTCGTAGTACCGCACCGTCTTGGCTGACACCGAGCCATGATCTGCAAGTTCACCAATCCGCATGTCCCTAGGTTACGGCAACCCAGCTAGCTACATCAGAGATTCTCGCTCCAGTGGAGGCGCTGCGCCCGGATCTGCCACCGAGAATGTCACACCTGGCCTGATCGGCTTGGGAAAATGCTGCATCCGCCAAACTCGAAAAGACGCCCTTGCTTTGTCGAAGAGCTACCAGCTGGGGGTGAAGAGCTCTGCTGATATGTACTCAGTCTGTGGCAGCCGATCTCGCGAGTTAGCCGACTTCGATGAAGATGCATTCGCCGGGGCATTCCTCGGCGGAGTCGACGGTTGCTTCGTAGGCGCTTTCGGGCACGGTTGCCAGCCCACTGGGGCCACCGGGGTTGTGAATGGTGTTGCCGTCTTTTACGTAGGCAAGTCCATCATCGAGCAGAGCGAAGACATCGGGCGCAATCTCGACGCAGATGCCATCGCCGGTGCATAGATCCTGGTCAATCCAGACCTTCATAGGGGACTCCTTGAGAAAAATCTGATCATATGCGGCGACGACCTCCAACCTGGTGTCGACGCCGCAATATTCGAGATGAGGTACGGCCTGGCCCCTTGTGGCCGTGCACTCCGGTGTAGGGTCAGCGAGGAGTCAGTACGCCACAAGCCAGGAGGCCGGTCATCGACGAGAACGAGGAAGTGACACCAGACGTCGTCATCCTCCAGGATGAATTACAGATCCTGCGGCGACGGCTACAAGACGCACCCAAACGGGTGCGCACGCTTGAGGAACGACTCCTCGAGGTCAAAGGTCAGCTCGCTCGGGCGATGTCACAGAACGATCGGCTGGCCTCCACATTACGCGAGGCGCGCGATCGCATCGGATCGCTGCGCGAAGAAGTCGAAAAACTGTCGAGCCCGCCATCGGGTTATGGGTTAGTCCTTGACACCAATGAAGACGGCACCATCGATGTCTTCACCGGTGGTCGAAAAATGCGGGTTGAACGCCATCCTGATCTTGACCAGGATCTGAACAAGGGCACCGAGGTCGTACTCAACGAATCCATGAACGTGGTTATGGCTCGGGGTGCGCAACAGACCGGGTCGATTGTTTCGGTCATCGAAGTACTTGGCACAGACCGTTGTGTGGTCAGCGGGCGTGCCGACGAGGAGCGCGTCGTGTCAATATCTGACGCTCTCAAAGACACGGTGCTTCGCTCAGGTGACGCTGTCCGGGTCGATGCGTCTTACGAGGTCGCACTCGAGAAGCTTCCTCGCCCCGAGGTCGAACACCTGATGCTCGAAGACGTCCCCGACGTTAGCTACAACGACATTGGTGGCTTGGGGCCTCAGATCGAAGCCATCACCGATGCAGTCGAACTGCCGTTCTTGCACAGTGACCTGTTCCTTGAACATGAACTTCCGCCGCCAAAGGGCATTCTCCTGTACGGCCCCCCGGGTTGTGGCAAGACCATGATTGCCAAGGCGGTCGCGAACTCGCTTGCCCAGAAGGTCAAGGCGCAGCGGGCCGGCGATGAGGACGAAGAGGTGCGCAGCTACTTCTTCAACATCAAGGGCCCTGAGTTGCTCAACAAATACGTGGGTGAGACCGAGCGTCAGATCCGGCTGGTCTTCCAACGAGCTCGAGAGAAGAGCGAAGAGGGCTGGCCAGTCATCGTGTTCTTCGACGAGATGGAGTCATTGTTCCGGACCCGGGGCACTGGCATTTCCAGCGACGTTGAGAGCACGATCGTGCCCCAACTCCTGGCGGAGATCGATGGTGTTGAAACACTCAACAATGTGATCGT
>DNHM01000003.1 GCA_003485885.1 Acidimicrobiaceae bacterium | reverse complement strand
CTCAAGGTCGGTTGCATCCTTGTCAGCCGGAAATGTCAGCAATCGAACCTGGTGCAGGTTGGCTTGTTCGACCAGCGTCGGGGGCGCAGAGTCAAGGTCGCCAAGTAGGACAGACGGCCAGACACCAAGATCCACACAATGGACAAGTCCACCGTCGACAGCCACCAGCTGGTCTGCATCGGCAAAGACCTGAGCCATCTCGGCCGCATGTGGCGACGGCAGCTCGCCGTTGGCAACAACAACGATGTGCACGATCGCTACTCGAGTGGCTCGCCGAGCTTCTCGGCAAGTGAAGCGAGTTGGCGTTGCAGCGTGGCGACCTGCGTCTCAAGATCTTCGAGTCGGTCGGTTAGCCCCGACTTGTCTGCAGCTGAGCCCAGTGCACCAGGCTGCGTTGCTTGTGCAAACGACGTGTCCTGGTCGACGGTCAGGGCGTGCTCGGTAGCAACGGCATCAGACAAGAGATGCAGCCACCGGTTCTCCTTATGACCTGGCTGACGGGGTAGCTGGTGCACTAGCGGAGTCGAACGATTCGCCAACGATGCAAGGCACGCATCGACGGCATCAAGATCTTCAAACCCCACATCGTGGCGTTCGGTACGAAGGCGGAGTTCCCCGATTGTTTGTGGTCCTCGAAGCAGCAGCACCGACATCAGCGCCAATTGTTGATCGTTCAGAGCGAGTGCTTCGTCGAGTGATTGGCGGTGTTTCATGGAGCGGGATCCTGGCGAGTGCACCCGGCGCACAAGATTGCGCTCCCGCATTTCCATCAGTGTGGTGTCGATCAGCACTGCCGAAAAGTCGACGACTGGATCTCGATTCGTCTTCTGGTTGCAGGCCGTGACCATCGCATTGGTGGTCATTGGGTAGATGTCCGGTGTCAGGTAGGACTTCTCGATCATCGCCCCCAACACTCGGCATTCGACCGCAGTCAGCTCGATGGCTGGTGTCTCCCTCGCCACATCTGGTACAGGGCTGGACCCTTGTGTCCGATCGTCTTCGGCCGCATCCTCGGTGGAATCGGCCCAGACCTCGAAAACGCGGCCCGCTACCGGTGCCGACGCCGATGAGATCAAGCCAGAGCGAGGCGACACGGGGGCCTGGGACGCAGCACCAGCGATCGGCTGTGGACGTGGGTCGGGAGGGTCGGCAGCAGGATCTGACGAGCTGCTGCCGATGTAATCGCTCATGACCTCAACCTTGCCACTTGGAGGTCATATGCGCTCGATCGACCAGGCGAACTCTCGACCCGGCTTGGCGGGAAGTCCCCCTGCTGTCTCACAGGCGATCGACGGGATAGCCCGTTTAACTCGGACATGCACGTCCCATGAGGTGTCGTCGGAGGTCACCCGAAAATGTGATGCCGGCGTGCCATCGTTGCCCTCGATTGGTTCGATATGTGGTTCCGTGAACCCAGCGCCCGCCCGCTCAGCTCGCACAGCACACTCGGCTACTTGGGCTGGTCCGACCTTGGCCCCCCACCAGCCTCGGGCATGGTTGCTGACGTCGTGGGAGGAAACGGTGCCTGCACCAATGCGATCGACCAGCTCGATATCTGCGAACGCCCACATGCGACCTTCAGGAAATGAAAGAAACGTCGGCGAGAAACGATGGCCGCCCGTGTGGCTGACACGACGCACCACAAATTCAGGGCGCGTTGCCTCGATCTCGTCGGCGAGCGCTACCCCGCTGGTGCCGCAACAGCTGTCATGGCTGCCCTGGGTGCAGACCAAAAAGGTTGGCGACACCGTGGGGCACGCGACCTTTGCCAGCGGAAGAGCTCCGAGCGACCCGATTGGACAGCCGGCAATCGCGGTTATCGCGCTCGTAAGGTCGTCGGTTTCGGCGAGCTGCCACCGATGTACTTCGGTCGTGGCGCCCGAACGTTCGTAGACCTCGACATCACTACGTGCACTGTTCGGTTCCATAGCGAAGAGTCGGCTGATCACCACTGACCCAGCGACCAAAGGGCTTAGTGGTGCAAGCATCTCGTGTTTCAGCGCGGGCTTTGGCCACGGCAGCGGGACCGCCACCAGAATGACTCGTTCGAGAAACAAGCCCGATCCGGGTGGGAGAACGCCAATCGAACGAGCAAACTCACTACAGCGAGGTGCTTCTGTGCTCACCGGCATCAGGTCAAGGGCCACGCTCAAACCATATACAACTCGCCCCTATACACCCCGTGCCAGCATCGACCTGCGATGATAAACGACACAATAAACGGTGGAGAAGTGTGTGCGCGTTGCCGCAGCCCTCGAACAGTGGGCAGCAGAACATAACGATCAACTAAGCCCGGAGACACTTGGGGAGGTTGGCACGATCGCCGAGACGATCAGAACATCTGCCTATGCGGATCTTCAGATCAACGACCTTGGCGACAACGTTGCTGATCGATTGGGCGAGCTGTTTTCGCCCGCTCGGGCCGAACGAGCAAACACCCTCGTAGGAGTTGTCGCAGGCTGGATGAAGAAGCGTCCCGCTTCTCCATCGAGTTCCGACCCCAATGGTCAGCCAGAGTCCGTCGAAGACGCCACGTTCGACGACGACCACGACAACGATGGCGAAGACGGCCAGGCTTTGGATGGCGCCGCCGATGACTCCTCCTTCGAAGCTGACACCACGTTTGCGACAGACACGGTGGCGCTCGGCACGAGGGGCACCGACGAAGACCTGCCCGTTGCCCACTTCGCACAACCTGCTGTCTCTCCCGCTCCTGCCCTTCCCCCGCCAGATCTGGCTGATGACTGGGTCGAGGCACCTGCCTTCCTGCGTAGCGACAAGATCGACGAGGAAGACGACGTCCGTCTCTATGGCCCGAAACGCCCATGGAAGCCAATCGCCGGAACATTCTTCGCCCTCCTACTTCTCGGTGCTATTGGCTTTGG
>DNHM01000498.1:2485-4746 GCA_003485885.1 Acidimicrobiaceae bacterium | reverse complement strand
AAAAGCAGAAGCCGCTAACCCCCCGGGGTTAGCGGCTTCCGCCGTTTTCGTGCCTGTACCTCGCCGCCTGTGGGCGGCGAACAACGGAACACAGAGACACCAGCGACCAACTCGCCCAAGCCATCTGAGTCGAGACCATGCTGAGAAGCGATGGTTCGTGGGTGCCAAACGGGCCAGAAGCCGTCAGTCCCGTAACGCGTGTCCGTCACGCCAATTATTGCTACTGTTCAATTCGACAGGCAATTGGCCGCGGTTCCAAATGAATTTCACACATGTCGCGCCTTCCGAATTTCTCCCTGCGTCTACAGAATGAATGCGTTGATTACGACGAATAAGTCCCGAAGGTGAGGGTCCCGCCACCCAAGAAACTTCGGAGTGGGCCTCGGCCCACAGTCGGGAGGACAGGTTCCCGCCACCTGAAATCCCAGTGATGGAGGTTCCGTAAGGAGCCTCCATCACACTATTGGCGAGCACTTCAGCCAGGTTGCTGTTGCGCTACACGTCGGTGAGACGATAGAAGGCTTCGCCAGCGGTGAAACCGCTCATGTCGCTCTGCACGAGGTGTGCGGCCCGGTCAGCAGCGTCGTGGATGTCTGCCACGAACTGGGCATGGCCGGCTTGGTCATGATCTGATGCAATCCCCATGGTGGATTCAAGCTGGCTTACATGTTGCTCGAGCGAAGTGATCTTGGTCTTGAGCCAACCGTCGACGTTCTCGACATGGTTTGGTTCGTCGGCTTCGAAATACCAGACCTCGTCGGGGCGATGATGGGTGTACTCCATATCAGGGAAGAAGTGTGGATCTCGGGCAGCGACGACAGCATCGGAGACAAGAAACCCGGCGGCTCGATGGTCGGGGTGTAGCCGGTACCGCTTCCACGGGTCATGGGTGATCACGATGGTCGGCCGCAGTCGCCGGATCCATTCTGTGAGTTTGCGCACGTTCGCTGGGTTCTGAACAAGCTCACCATCGACCCACTCGCAGAAACCAACCGTGCCGGTAGCCCCCAGCGCTGTCGCTGCAGCCCGTTGTTCGGACTGGCGGGCAGCGATGAGTTCGGCAAGGTCTGCGTCGGGGTTCCATGTGCCCTTTGAACCGTCGGTGCAGACCACGATGCTTACCTCGCAGCCAGCAGCAGCCCACTTGGCCAACGTGCCCCCGGCTTGTAGCTCGCTGTCGTCGGGATGCGCCGAAATGGCGAGGACTCGCTCCGGTGCGGCTCGGTCAGTCGTGAAGTCGGTCATGCGAAATGTCGCTTTCGAGAAGATCAGTGACGAATGAGGGTTCGGGGACCGCAAGGTCATCGGGATGGTCCACGTCCCAGCCGAGCTGGTCGTCGTGCACGATGCGAAGACCACGCCGAAGGCGGACAGCCTCGGCGATGTGGCGTTGGAACGAGCCTCCGCCATAACTGAACTGGAAATCAATCGACGTTGGGACCACGATCACATTGGATCCGGTGCGGTGGCGGTCGGGTACGAGTGTGACCCCGCTCCATCCGACAAGACGATCCAGGCTCTTCGCTAACGGCAGGTCGCTATGAGCAATAGCCACCGAGGTGTAACCGGCGTTGCGAAGTTCTTCGAAGCCTTGCTGCACCGCTCCGTTCAACCCGGTGCCTGGGCACCAGATCATCGATGCGCCTACCGAAGCAGCCCAGTCGGCGACACCAGGGTCATCGCAGGACACCGCAACGGTGACATGTTGTTGGACTTCGACGAGATGGGTCGCCATTCGCCTGGCCAGTTCTGCTCGAGTTGGTTGATCGAGTGCATCGCTGAGCCGGCCCTTTGCTTCGCCGAACGCCTTGACAGGAATGAGTACTGCGCCTTGAGTCGCTGAAGCTGGCTCGAGCCGCGTCGAAGGGTTGCCCATCGACGCCAGCTTAGGACCTGTGTGGCGGTCGGCGTGTGCCGTCACTAGCCATCGGAACTCGTTCGCGGTGACCAGAAGCCTAGCGAGCACCTAAGGTTGGGCCAATGGCCGTTTTTCATAAAACAATGCAGGTCTGTGTGCTGGGTGGGGGGTCGTGGGGGACAACCGTCGCCTCATTGGCCGCACACAACACCGAGACCACACTTTGGTGTCGCGACGAACAGACCGTCGAGGACATCAACACCAGGCACATGAATGGCCGATATCTCGAGGGTTACCAACTCCATCCGAATCTTAAGGCAACCCACGACCTTGAGCAGGCAGTCCGTAGCGCTGACCTCTTGGTTATGGGTATCCCGTCGCACTCCTACCGCGACACGCTGGC
>DNHM01000498.1:2147-2428 GCA_003485885.1 Acidimicrobiaceae bacterium | reverse complement strand
CAGGGCACCAGGCTGCGCATGTCCCAGGTCACGAACGAGGTGCTTCCTGGCCACCCGGCAGGAGCGCTGACTGGCCCGAACCTGGCTAAAGAAGTCCTGGCCGGCGGTGCTGCTGCTTCGGTGGTTGCGATTGCCGACGAGGTTGTGGCTGAAGCGTTACAGGCCGTTTTCTCAACAGAACTGTTCCGTGTGTATGTCAACGACGATGTCATTGGCTGCGAGCTTGGTGGCGCATTAAAGAACGTCATTGCGTTGGCTTCAGGAATGGCCGACGGGCTGGG
>DNHM01000498.1:0-2084 GCA_003485885.1 Acidimicrobiaceae bacterium | reverse complement strand
ATCGCAACCTGCATTAGCCCCCAGAGTCGCAATCGGTTCTTCGGTGAGCAGCTCGGCAAAGGCAAAACGGTCGCCGAAGTAGCTGCAGAAATGGACCAGGTTGCCGAGGGTGTCAAAACCGCTCCAGTCGTGTGCACTCTCGCGGCTGAGGCCGGTGTAGACATGCCGATTGCGACCGAGATGAACCTCGTCGTTCGCGGTCAACAAACTGCCGAGGAGGCCTACCGCGGTCTTCTTGGTCGGTCGGTTCGTCGAGAAACAGGCCATCCGAAGGGTCACGCCTAGTCCTGGGCAATAGGCTCGCAGCATGATCAACAGGCTCGTCCGTCGGTTGGGTTTTCAGCAGTCCGTGCCGGTATCGCTTATTGACGACTGGCACATCCCTGCCCCAAAACGCAGCAGCATCGAGTTAGCGCCGCGCGAAGGTGCTGCATCGTGTCGCGTCGACCAGTACGGGAGAGTGCAGGTCGACGGCGCAAGCTGGACGCTGGACCTCACCTTGGCCGCAGGCGCCCGGTGGGTCGCTGCGTCCGCATCAGATCGGGTTGCGCAGACGCTGACGGCTCCTGGTGTGGTTGAGACAACAGTGCAAACCCCCTCGGGACCGGTCGTACATCGTGTGGCGGCAGGTGTCGTTAGTGGCCAACCTGTAGCGATCATCGAGATTGAAAACACGGGTGGCGTTGCGATTGCCGTGGGCATGGTTGCCCGGCCGCTACAGCTCGACGGCCGGGGTTACATCGGCGAAGCAGCAATCGGCGGTTCAGGAATTGTGATCGACGGGCGCCGTTGTGTCCGTTTCGAGACCAGCCCGGCAACGGTGACTGCTTCCGACGGCGCATCCGGTGACCTGTTGGCGCACATGCCTGCTGCCAGCGAGGGAGCCTCCTCGGCAGCGGCGAAATGCCGATCTGGTGGCGCCCAAGCGGCTGCCGTCTGGCCGCTGCCACACACCGCCACGTTGCGCATCGTTGTCGAACTAGCCGGGAACACGTCACCGGGCGCAGCCGTGCCTTCGACCAGCGACATCAATCGTGGCTGGGAAGCCCACCTGAAACAGGGCATGCGGGTCGATGTCGACGATTTCGAAGTAAGCGAACATCTGAGCACCGCATGTCGCAGCGTGCTCACGATGTGGCCCGAAGTCCAAGACACACCATCAGCGATCCTGGCAATGAGCGAGATGGGCTTCGGGCGCGACGCAGGGCGCTTCTTCGATCTACTCGAACGCTGCGATGACGATGGCGCTGTGCTCCGATGTCTCGCTCGGTGGGCTCAACTCGGCGAGCAAGCCCATCAGCTCGAGGACCTGGAACGAATCCTTGGCCGCCTGGCCCAGGCAGCACATGTGGTCGCTGGCAGCGGTGGTGAACCAGCGGGAGCCGCCTGGCTCGACGATGCCCTTGTCGCACTTGGCGGACGTCTCCACCAGATCGAACAACCCGATGTCGCCGAGCGAGTGCAGGGTTTCAAGACTGCGGTGCAGCCCATCGAAGGAGCCGGTGACCAGCTGGCGTTACTCACCAAGGCGCTCGACAAGCGGGGTGTGTGGCCCGAGGCCCAGATGCGTTCCGCCTCTCACTACGTGCGTGCAATCCGGGCCCTGGTGGTCGAGGACACGGGCACCGAAGTACGGCTGCTCCCGCAACTTCCAGAGCTGTGGCGCGGTCGCACCATCGACGTGCTCGGCCTGCCGGTTGCAAACGGCACGATGTCGTTTGGACTGCGGTGGCACGGCCACCGGCCTGCTCTGCTGTGGGAAGCCAGTCTTGCGCCCGAAGCTCCGTTCACGCTGAAAATTCCGGGCATCGACGCCGGCTTTGAAACGAGTGATCGCCAGGGTGAAACATTGCTGACCGATCCAGGGTGGGGTAGCGCTTCGTGAGCCAGACCTCGTGAGTCAGACCTCGTGAGTCGCATCGTCAGCCGCATCCCGTGACTAGGGCCAGGGTGCCAAAATTGCGTAAAGCGCTGAAGGCATCGTCCCCCGGCACGCGATTCGAGCAGCAATGCTGGAACGAAGGCAAACAATGGGTCGCCGGCGTAGACGAGGTAGGTCGGGGCGCATGGGCAGGGCCGCTCAC
>DNHM01000091.1:2418-3012 GCA_003485885.1 Acidimicrobiaceae bacterium | reverse complement strand
GAATCCCCGTACTGGAAGATGGCGGGAACGTCCGCGCAAGACTCGGAGTTGCACGGAATAGAGCCGCTCGGGAAGGCGTCGGCTGACGAATTGCTGGCCAAGCGGTGCAGGTACCAAGCCATTGCTTCAGCCACCACATCTCTGTCGTCGCCGTTCTCAAGGCTCAGCTTCTTCAACCCGTGCCATGTGCCGCGGGCGCGGGGATCCTCGTCTTCGTATTCGTTGATGTCGATCTTGAAGCTGACCTTGGTGCCGATCGGCGTCGCGGACTTGCGCCGGATGGAGACGAGCACAGCGTTCTCCTCTCCCTCGGCTCCCAGCCAGAACAGCGCCGGCACCTCGATGTCGTAGGTGTCGTCGGCGCGGATCAGGTCCCAGTCCTGCTGCTTGATCTTGACGTTCAGATCTCGGATTGCCTCAGGGTCATAGAAGTTGGGCCAATCGAGACCCGTATCGAGACCCGGTTGTTCCGCCTTGGCAGTGCCCACCGACCACGCCATCGCTGTCGCGACGGCCAAGACAACAAAGAGCTTCACAGTAGACGGTCCTTTACGTCGCTCAAGCGACCTGGCGCCGCCAACAAGAATCGGCGAG
>DNHM01000091.1:0-2384 GCA_003485885.1 Acidimicrobiaceae bacterium | reverse complement strand
CCCCTACGTGGCGGAGCTCGACCGCTGTGCCCTCATTGCGGCTACTGCCACAAGCATGGCGCTGCTCCTAGGCACCGTAAAGGGCACTGCTGGAAGGGTGACGGTGGCAACTATCACTACTTGTATCACGTACTTGATCTCACAGCGAAAGAGATCACAAAGGCGCTGACTACCCGTCGACACGATCAGCCCGTAGTGGTCAAGCGTTAACGAGTTCCGTCCCTACGTGAGACTCTTAAGCGTATGGGTCTCTCTAAACGGTGCGAAAGCGTACTAGTAACTTTCGTCGCCGCTCATGTCGTAAACGACTTCTACGCCACCATCATGCCCGCGTTCCTGCCCGCTCTCTCCGACGAATTTGACCTGGACTACACCGAACTTGGTGTACTGTCCCTGGCCGCCACGCTCCTAACAGGAGTGCTGCAACCCTCGCTTGGTCACTACGCAGATCGATACGGCCGACGAAGATTTGTCGTGTCGCTCGGCTTCTTCACCGCAGGTCTGGGCTTCGTAGCCATGGCGCTGGCCCCCTCGTTCTACATCATCGTGATCGTCAGCCTGCTTGTGGGACTCGGAGCGGCCACCTATCACCCGCAGGCAACCGCCTTCCTGGTGCGTTCGTACCCGACCGAACGAGGCCGAACCCTCGGCATCCATGGTTGGGGCGGCTCCATCGGACACTTCGCTGCCCCGGCGGCAGCCACGCTCGCGGTTGCTGCGATCGACTGGCGGGCGGCCATGGCCGTAATCGCCTTACCGCTTCTGGCCACCGCAGTGATCTTGAGGTCCCAACTCGACGAGACCGAACCCAACCCCGAAGCACGGCTTCGAGGTGCTCTCAGCCAACAACTGATGTTGGTAGCAATTGTGTTCGGTCTCCTCAGCATGGTGCTGCGCAGCTTTTTAACGTTCACCGTAAAGATGCTCGTCGACGAGGGGTGGGCCGACACGAGTGCGGGAACGGCATTGACCGTGATCCTGTTGGTTGGCGCCCTGGCGCAGCCGGTTGGTGGTCGCATCTTCGACCAAGTCGGGGCCCGAGTCGTCTTGATCGGAGCCTGCATCGGGTCGAGCGTGTCCATCGCCCTCTTCAGCATCACAGACGGAACACGGGCTCTGTTAGCGATTGGACTCATAGCCTTCTTCGGTTTCGCGCTCTTCCCTGTCGGGTTAGCTCTCGCAAGCCAGCTCGCCTCAGACGGACAGACCGGCGCAGCCGTTGGCATCATCTTCGGGGTATCCGGCCTGATGTCGGCAGCAGCGCAACCAGTCGTCGGCGCCCTCGGTGAGAATCTTGGCGACATCCGACTCGCGCTCAGTTGGACGGTTGTTGTCCCATTGATCGCGATCCCGCTGGCAGGAATGATCCACCGTGGTCACGTTGAAACCGCAACTGAGGCGACCGAAACAGCAGACACCGTCGCCTGACCAGCGGCTTCTCGTGAGCGCGGCGGCTACCACGATCCCTGTTAGCGGCTGTTACGACGGCGGCGCTGGATCCGGCACGATCCCCTCGGCTTCGAGTACCTCGCGTCCCAGCCGAAATGCTTCGACGCCAGCCGGGATGCCGGCGTAGACAGCGATCTGCAGCAATGTGTCGCGCAACTCATCAAGGGTTGCGCCATTCCCAAGGGCGCCTTT
Organism: Acidimicrobiaceae bacterium; assembly: GCA_003485885.1. GTDB lineage: Bacteria > Actinomycetota > Acidimicrobiia > Acidimicrobiales > UBA10347 > UBA10347. The sequence continues at coordinate 743 of DNHM01000091.1, read as the reverse complement.
GAAGTGCAGCTTGAACTCTTTGGGCCGGTTCAGCGCAGCCAAGATGCACAGGTTGTTCAGGCTTCGCTGTTTGTCGCTGAGCACGGTGCGGCCCCAAATTTCGCCCCAGCAATACTCGGTGACCATCTCCTGGAAGTCACGGTTGAAGGCATCTGCACCGGTTAGGGCTCCGGTGACATACTCTTCGCCCAGCACTCGGCCTCGCGCCGACTTGCCCAGCTCGAATCGGTCCTGATCCATCTCAATCTCCTTCTTCTGTCCGTCCACATCCCGTAGTCCCTGGCTAGAACAACCAGCCAGGACGACTGAGCTAGGACAGCATGAAACCTTCGTAATCGTTCTCGGCAACATGACTGCATGCCTCGACATAGGCGGGGAAGCCACCGATCCACGGCATGAACACTCGGGGTTTTCCCTCGATGTTGCTGCCGATGTACCAGCTATCGCAGTTCGAACGAAGCGACGGCTCGGCGACCTGTGCGACTCGTTCAACCCAGGCAGCTTCGGAGTCGGCCGTGGCCTCGATTCGGGTGTGACCGTTCGTGTTCATGGACCGAATGCAGTCGGTGATCCAATCACCTTGATGTTCGATACCCGTGACCATCGTGGCGAAGACCGACGGGCTACCGGGACCCTGCATATTGAACAGGTTGGGGAACCCTGCAATCCCGAGCCCGAGATAGTTGTGGGGACCGTCTGCCCACTTCTCAGCGATGGTTTGTCCGCCAAGCCCGGTGATGTCG
>DNHM01000565.1:3211-7167 GCA_003485885.1 Acidimicrobiaceae bacterium | reverse complement strand
ATGCTGTAGCCAGCTCCAACGAAGCCGGCAATGGCGAAGATAAGCGTGAAGACCGGCACGATGCCGATCACGCTGTCGATCCAAAAGCCCAATCCAGCAGCTGCGATAGCAGCAATGACGAGTTCATAGGACCCAGTGCTGTGACGCATAGCGTCAGACAGCTCTGATCCGATCTCGCGCTCGGGCGGGTTGGACACGGAAACCTCGTCGTGCAGGAAGCGGCTTACAAAGTCTCAACGAGTACGCGTAGCCGGGGCACGAAGACCCCCACTCACCCGCTTCGACATTTGTGAATCTATCCACAAAGTCTCACCCGACGCCACATTTCAGGCAAATTAACGCATCATTTCTTCGCATCATTACTTCAAGTACCGCATTCGAGGCCGATATGCGGCGGGCGCCGTCTCCCTCGCGGGCGCCTTTTCGTGGCGCCTCGCGCTGTGGTGATCCGACCTCACCGCATCCGCTGGTCCCGTCTGCAGCGCTGGCAGCTCACTCCGCAAGCACGTGCCGCACCGCTGCTGTTTACGGGTGACGGGCCACCAGGGCACGGTCACGATCTGCAAGATCACGATGAATCGCCACTTCGACATAGCCAGCAGCACGGGCGAGTTCCGCTGCTGCATCGAGCTGGGTTTCGCCCAACTCCAGCACCAGGGCTCCCCCACTGCGGAGCCAATGACGGGCCCCGCCGATCAAGACCTCTGCGTGTTCGAGGCCCGTGGGCCCTGCGAACAAGGCGTCGACCGGTTCCCACTGGGCTACGACTGCCGGGAGTTCCTCGTGGTCACCGACATAGGGCGGATTCGAGATGATCACATCGAAGTCCCCTTGACGTTCCGGCGGCAATGCTTCGAACCAGTCGCCATGTCTGATCTCGATCCGGGTGGCAGGACGACCAAGGCCCGCGGCATTCGCACGGGCGGCCGCAACCGCGTCGACGCTCCGATCAGTGCAGATCACCTGCACTGATCTATGTTCGGCTGCGAGTGATAGTCCGATGCAGCCACTTCCTGTGCCGAGATCGGCAGCGAGTGGCTCCCGCCCTTCTGATGCGGCGCGCTCGACCTCGGCCAACGCCAACTCGGCGACACCTTCGGTTTCGGGCCGAGGAATCAATACCCGGGCATCAACGGCCAAGTCGAGCGTGCGAAAACCCCATCGTCCGAGCACATATTGTAGGGGTTCGCCACCAAGGCGGCGCTCGAGCATCGCATCGAAGTGGGCAACGCCGCGTTTCAAGGCAGGCCGTTCCAGGACAAGAGCGAATTCGCCCGGTTCGGCGCCGGAGGCCTCTTCAACAATGCACCGCGCATCCACCGCTGCAAACTCTTCGCCAACGGCTTCGAGTCGCCCCCGGGCCTCGTTGTAGAACTCTCGCCACAGGATGCCGGACTCCTCTGGGGAATCGCCGCTTGCATTCACAACTTCGCTCCGCTCCGGTCGCTCTCCGCAATACTCTTCGGCCGACTCACCACGTGCACGCACAGCTTTATCAGCGAACTATGCGTTGGCCGAGAGTTGTTCGGCACGTTCGTGCTGCATCAACGGATCGATCACGTCTTCCATCGCACCCGCCAACACCTTGTCGAGTTTGTAAATGGTCAGCCCGATGCGGTGATCGGTAACCCGATTCTCTTTGTAGTTGTAGGTTCGAATTTTTTCGCTGCGTCCACCGCCGCCAATTTGGCCCTTGCGTAAATCGCTGGCTTCGGCGGCTGCCTTGTCTTGTTCGGCCTGCAAAAGCCGCGCCCGCAACACCTGCATGGCCTTGGCCTTATTCTGCAGCTGGCTCTTCTCGTCTTGCATCGACACGACCAAACCGGTCGGCTTATGGGTGATGCGCACGGCCGAATCGGTGGTGTTCACTGACTGTCCACCTGGACCAGATGCACGGTAGACATCGACCTGCAGGTCGCCTTCGGCGATAGCAACTTCGACCTCATCGGCCTCTGGAAGCACCGACACGGTGGCCGACGAGGTGTGGACACGTCCTTGTGATTCGGTCACTGGCACTCGCTGCACGCGGTGCACGCCGCCCTCGTACTTGAGGTGTGACCAGACCGAATCACCCTTGAGCAAGAAGATAACGGTGGAGAACCCGCCCATGTCTGAGTGGTTCGCCTCGAGCATCTCCTGTCGCCACGGCTGCGTCGATGCGTAGCTGCGGTACATCTCGAAGAGGTCACGGGCAAACAGGTTGGCCTCTTCGCCACCTTCGGCACCCCGGATCTCGACGATGACATTACGTCCGTCGTTGGGATCCTTAGGAATGAGGAGTTCGTCCAGCCGCTCTGCAGCGTCGGTGGCCGAGGACTCGGCGCTAGAGATCTCCTGGGCCCACATGGCTCGGTCGTCGCCTGAGCTTTCGCTATGCATTTCCTTGGCATCAGCGATGTCCTGCTCGGCCGTGCGGAGTTCGGCAATACACGCCACGATCTCGCCCAGCTCCTTGTACCGCCGCATCGCCTTGGCATACAGGGTGCGGTCCTTGACGAGTTCAGGGTCGGCGAGCTGCTGCTCGACGTCGGCAAATTCTCGTTCAAGCTCATCGTGCAGTTCGCTCACCGTTCAAAGCTACTCGCTGCCCGTCATGCCTCCGACGTTGACCCTGCTCAGCGTGCCATCTCCTTGGATCACAGACGGCAACTGCTTGCAAACCAGATCAGCGATGCGGCCAGTCTCTTGGCTGCGACCGACCCAACACTCACTGAATGGTTCGCCTCGCATCGACAAACGGTGCTCGGCGAGTGCGGTCTGGACCACATCGCCTCGTCATCGAGTGATCATCCATCGGGATCTCGCTGCAACGGCCCCAATTCGCGAGAAGCCCTAGGTAGGCCATGGTTCAGGTGATGTGGCGAACTCGATAGGGAGCCGAGACTGAGCAGCGATGGCCTGCACGAGCGCATGACGATCGCGGTCAGGAAGCACAATGATGATCCGATCAGCGCTGTGACGATGCGCCAGATCGGCAGCTGCGGGAACTGCATCAAGGTCGATACCGACGGTGCAGGCGACCAGCACCTTGTCGCCGTCGGTCGCGGCACCAATGGCCGACGCGATCGCAATATCCCTGATGCCGTCGCGGGGCAGCATGGGCTCGACAATCTCGAGAGTGGCCATTCCGATCTGCGACGGATCGGCCATGAGTTCGCTCCGAACCCAGCGTTCGCGGACCATGCGGTTGATTGGGTGAGTGAGGGCATTCTTGCGGCGATGGGTGAGCACCTGCGCCACGACCTCGGCCAGAGCCTCGATCGGAGCCATGTGCGGATTGATCGCAGCGAATGCACCTTGGTCATAGGCGCCAACACCAACGTCGAGTCGCTGTTCTGAACCGGCGCCGGTTACCCGTGCAACTTCGAGGCCCAGACATTCGCCGATGATCGACCCATGTTCGGTGATCACGACAACATCGTCGAGCGCGAGTAGATCGGCGATGTGAGGTTCGATGTCGGCAGCGACGACGGTGACATGTTCTTCGGGTTCGGCCGGTGACAATGTCGTTCCATCGAGGCGCCAGACGGTGGGCGACGGGTCAAACAACGAGGCCCGGCGCGCAACTGCACCAGCATTCTCAGCGGCAATCAGATCCAGCGAGACCGCCTGATTGCGGACACCAAGAACCAAGGCCTGTCCGAATGAACGCTCAGGCGAAACTTCGAGCAGTGCCGTCCACACGCCCTCGTGTTCAAGGGCTGCTCCCCAAGGCACCGGGTGGTCAACACCATCGGTTCGACCGAAATGGTCGCGAGCCAAGCTGCGTAACTTCGCACGGCAGAGATCAGCACGTTGTTCTTGGGTTAGAGCCACTGACGTATTCTAAGGCCGCATCCGGATGCAAGGGCCACAGCAGACTCTCACCCGTGTTGCCAACAAGCGTTGATTATTCTTCTTCGTCAGAAGTTGCTGTGTCTTCGGCGGGTGCCTCGGCGACTGGCTCTTCAGCGACA
>DNHM01000565.1:0-3203 GCA_003485885.1 Acidimicrobiaceae bacterium | reverse complement strand
GGCGCTTCGGCTGCTGGAGCTTCGTCGGCGGCGGCGCCAGCCTTCTGCTTGCGGCGGCCGTAACGCTTTTCGAAGCGCTCGACTCGACCAGCGGTATCGATGATGGTCATCGTTCCTGTGTAGAACGGGTGACTGGCAGCCGAGATTTCTACCTTGGCTAGCGGGTACTCGACACCATCGACGTCGGTCGTCTCTTGGGTCTTCATGGTCGAGCGGGTGATGAAGCTGGTGCCGTTTTGGGTGTCCAAGAAGACAACGTCGCGGTACTCAGGATGAATTTCAGGCTTCATGGAAACATCTTTCGGGGTTGTCCTTCACCTTTCTGAACCGTTTGGGCGACTATTTTGCCAAAAAGTTCAGAAACGCGAAGGAAGCGAACTGGGGTGTGGAGGGAAATTCGGCTCGGCCGTGCAGATGCACGACCGAGCCGACAGATCACTTGAGGTTGACTTGTGCGCCGGCTTCTTCGAGAGCAGCCTTTGCCTTTTCAGCGTCGTCCTTGCTTACGCCTTCGAGGATTGCCTTGGGAACGGACTCAACCATTTCCTTAGCGTCCTTCAGGCCAGCGCCGGTGAGAGCACGGACTTCCTTGATGACAGCAATCTTCTTCGCGCCTTCGGCGATCAGAATGACATCAAACTCGGTCTGCTCGTCTTCGGAATCAGCGGCGGCTGCTGGTGCAGCTGCTGCTGCAACCGGAGCTGCTGCAGTGACATCGAACTTCTCTTCGAATGCCTTGAGCAGTTCGCTCAGCTCGAGGACGGTCATGCCCTCAATGGTCGTTAGGACGTCTTCAACCGTGGACATAATCAGTCCTCCTTATCGTCGGTGTCTTCAGAGCCAGCATCAGCTGACTCGTCGGTCTCTTGAGATGCAGCATCCGGTGCCACATCTTCCGCTGCAGCCTCAGCTGCGTCGGTTTCTTCGGCGGCTGCTTCTTCAGCAGGCGCTTCTTCAGCAGGAGCCTCGTCGGCTGCTTCTTCAGCAGCTGGGGCTTCTTCGGCTGGGGTTTCTTCAGCAGGGGCTTCTTCAGCAGCTGCATCGGCGGCGCCGGAGTTGGCGCCACCCTTTTCGATGAGCGCCTGAGTGAGCTGCGCCAGTTTGGTGGGCATTGCGTTGAGCAAACGAGCGAACTGCGACATAGGCGCCTGCAACAAGCCAGCGAACTGTGCCAGCATCTCTTCGCGAGGTGGGACCTTGGACAGTGCGGTCACATCGTCGGGGCCGACCACGGCGCCGTCTACGACGCCGCCCTTGATCACCAGTGCATCGTTGGTCTTCTGGAACTCGGTGAGCGCCTTTGACAAAGCAACTGGGTCCGCCTGGCCGCCCGCTGGTGGGTACGCAAAGGCAAGAGCCGTCGGTCCGGTGAGGTGCTCATCGAGCGCCAGTCCAGTGCGCTCGGCAGCAAGTTTGGTGAGCGTATTCTTGTAGATCTTGAATTCACCGCCTGCATCTTTGACCGCAGCGCGGAGCTGAGCCTGGGCAGGAACGTCGAGACCGCGGTATTCGGTGACGAGAACTGTGCCAGCGGTTTCAAGCTTGCCGGCGATCTCGTCGACCTTTGCGACCTTGTCTGGATTTGGATTATCCATGTGCGCCTCTCTGGCGGGTTACTCGTGAGAAAAACGAAAGATGAGCGTATGCAACGCCCTCAAAGACGGATGCAACACGCTCAAGTGAGCCGTTGTCTCCTCGTCGGGTGAGCTGGTTTGCTCTTACGCTCTTACGAGCACCTGATGTCTTTGGTGACGATGAAATTGTCAGTGGCAGAGGCTAGCGGGGCGAGGATCACTCCCCACCCCGATTCACCCAAAGATTGCCGGAACCGGAACTCAGCGGTGCCCGGAGCGAAGAAGTTGCCAACTCGGGCAGCGTTCGGTGATGAACGAGCCCGAGGCCGACTTCGCCGTGCGTCTAGTAATTCGCCGTGCGTCTAGTAAGCGGTGTGGTCGACCTTGACGCCAGGACCCATAGTCGAAGCGAGGCCGACTTTCTTAATGTAGCGACCCTTGGCCGTAGCAGGCTTCACGCGGACCAGCTCATCGATCACTGCGGTCAAGTTGGTGGCCAGATCTTCGGAGCTGAAGCTGACCTTGCCGATTGGAACTGCCAGGTTGGCGTTGCGATCGGCACGGTATTCCACACGACCGCCCTTGAACTCGGCGACTGCCTTGGCGACATCCATGGTCACCGTGCCGGTCTTTGGGTTCGGCATCAGGCCACGTGGACCAAGTGCACGGCCCAATTTACCGACCGTAGGCATCATGTCAGGCGTAGCGATAGCGATGTCGAAGTCGAGCATGCCGCCTTCGATCTGCTCGGCGAGGTCATCAGCACCAACGAGGTCAGCGCCAGCTTCGCGGGCGGCAATCGCTGCTTCGCCCTGGGCAAAGACGGCGATGCGGACAACCCGGCCGGTACCTGCGGGCAACGCCACAGTGCCACGAAGGGCTTCTTCGGTCTTGCGAGGGTCGATGCCCAGTCGCATGACGAGTTCGATCGACTCGTCGAACTTTGCGGTCGACAGGCTCTTGACAAGCTCGATGGCTTCTTCGGAGGTGTGCAGACGTTCGCGGTCATAACGCTTTACTGCGTCGTTGTATCGCTTACCAGCCATGGTGTTTCCCTTTCATTCGCAATCACAGCGTCGCTTCGCTTCGACTGTTCTGCGGACTTGTTGGTCCCTCGGTTTTTCCAGAGCGCTCGGGCGAGGTCATCCCTTGCGTTGGTAGATCTATGTCAACATCGGCGCTGCTGGAGGTTCAGCACCAGTCCGCAGAGGCGAAAAAGCACAGCGACTCGCCGACTGCAAGCAAAACTGTGCGAAGGGTTCAGACGATGCGCAGGCCCATCGAGCGAGCAGTGCCTTCGACCTGAAGGACTGCTTGAGCGATGTCAGCGGTGTTTAGGTCAGGCAGCTTGATCTCAGCGATCTCCACAACCTGTGCACCCGTGACGGTGCCCGCTTCTTCGCGGCCAGGCTCGTGTGCTGCCTTATCAAGGCCTGCGGCCTTGCGTAAAAGGAAGGCTGTAGGAGGCGTCTTGGTGATGAATGAGAATGAGCGGTCTTCGAAGACCGTGATCTCGACCGGAATGATCTGGCCGCGTTGGCCTTCGGTCTTGGCGTTGTACGCCTTGCAGAAGTCCATGATCTGCACACCATGCGGACCAAGAGCGGTACCGACTGGAGGAGCAGGCGA
>DNHM01000423.1 GCA_003485885.1 Acidimicrobiaceae bacterium | reverse complement strand
GAAGGCGCAACCATGAAGCGCTTCCGGCCACGTGCTCGTGGTCGTGCAAGTCGCATAAACAAACGCACGTCGCACGTCACCATCATCGTGGCTCGTTATGGCGCCGACGACCTCGACGCCCGTCGTGAAAAGGCCGCAACCCAGGGCAGCACTAGCGCCGCCCAGGCAGAAGCTCGACGCCGCCGGGTGCAGCAGTCACAAGGCGTTGCAGCCGATGACAACGCTGAAGACATGGCTGACACGCAAAGCACCGACGACACCACCGCAACGACCGAGGAAGAATAAGAATGGGCCAGAAAGTAAACCCGTACGGCTTCCGCCTCGGTATCACGACCGAGTGGAAGAGCCGCTGGTTCGCAACCCGTCAGGAATATCAAGATCTTCTGATCGAAGACTGGACCATTCGCAACTATCTCATGACCGAACTGCCGCATGCTGCGATCAGCCGGGTCGAAGTTGAACGCACCCGCGATCGCCTCAAGATCGATGTGCATACCGCACGCCCGGGCATCGTGATTGGTCGCCGTGGTACCGAAGCCGACCGCCTTCGTGCTGGTTTGGCCAAGATCACGGGTAACAACAAGGTGCAGCTCAACATCCAGGAGATCAAGCAGCCAGATATCGACGCTGCAATCTTGGCCCAGGGCATTGCCGACCAGCTTGCTGGACGTGTTGCCTTTCGTCGTGCCATGAAACGTGCGGTGCAGAACGCTATGAAGGCCGGCGCACTCGGCGTTCGAGTCCAGTGTTCAGGCCGTCTCGGTGGCGCTGAAATGTCACGTACCGAGTGGTACCGCGAAGGTCAAGTGCCGTTGCACACGCTGCGTGCCGACATCGACTACGGCTTCCGCGAATCGATTACTACTTACGGCCGCATTGGCGTAAAGGTCTGGATCTACAAGGGTCAGATTCTGCCCTACAAGGTCAAGGCCGACGACCAAATCACCCGTGAAGCCGCAATGGCTGTTGGTGAACCTGCCGATCCGGATCGCCCGAAGCGCGTCATCAGCTCCGGTGGCCGGGCCGAGGTCGAACCTGTGGCTCCTGAACCTGCGGCCGAAGAAAAGCCAAAGCCCTTGCTTGGTGAAGCCGACCCAGAGTTCGAGAAACTGCTCGACGCTGAAGAAGAGATCGATCGCCTCTCTCGCGAGAGCAGCGAAACCGAGCGCTTCCGTCCAGGACAGGGGGACTAACCATGTTGATGCCTAAGAAGGTTAAACACCGCAAGCAACAGCGTGGCCGTACCCGTGGTCAGTCCAAAGGCGGCAACAAAGTCGTTCAGGGTGAATATGGAATCCAGGCGCTTGAGCCTGCGTGGGTTACCGCCCGCCAGATCGAGGCTGCCCGTATTGCCATGACCCGTCATATCAAGCGTGGTGGCAAGGTGTGGATCAACGTCTTCCCTGATAAGCCGATTACCCAGAAACCAGCCGAAACTCGCATGGGTTCCGGTAAAGGCAACCCCGAAAGCTGGGTTGCTGTCGTGAAGCCTGGTCGAGTCATGTTTGAACTCGCCTATCACGACGAGCAGGTCGCTCGAGAAGCTATCGAACGTGCGATACAGAAGCTTCCAATGAAGTGCAAATTTGTCGTACGTAAGGACGGCTTCTAATGGCGAAGAATCAGAATCTCACCGAGTTGTCAGACACAGATCTGATCAACCTGCTCGATGAAACCAAGGACGAATCACTCAACCTGCGCTTTCAGCACGTGACCGGCCAGCTTGACAACTTCAAGCGGATCGGCACTGTTCGTAAGCAGGTTGCTCGTATCAAGACTGAATTGCGCATGCGTGAGATCAACGCTGCCGAAGCTGAGGCCAACTCATGAGCACTGAAAGTGACAGCAACACCGAAGAAGCGCGCGAGAATCCTCGCAAGGTTCGCGAAGGCGTTGTTGCATCGAAGTCGATGGACAAAACGGTTGTGGTTGTTGCCACTGACCGAGTTCGTCACCGTCGGTACAACAAGACCGTCCAGCGCGACAAGCGTCTCTATGTCCACGACGAGAATAACGACGCCAACGTTGGCGACCGTGTCCGAGTGGCAGAGACTCGTCCGTTGTCCAAGACCAAGCGCTGGCGCCTGGTCGAGATCCTCGAGCGTTCGCGCTAGATCGGGCAGGAGAACAACATGATTCAACAAGAGTCTCGGCTCAAGATCGCTGACAACAGTGGCGCAAAAGAAGTCCTGTGCATCAAGGTGCTCGGTGGCTCCAAGATCCGTTACGCCGGCGTCGGCGACATCATCGTCGCAACCGTCAAAGATGCCATCCCAGCGGCTGGTGTCAAGAAGGGCGAAGTGGTCAAGTGTGTGGTTGTACGCACCAAGAAAGAACGCCGCCGTGCCGATGGCAGCTACATCAAGTTTGATGAGAACGCTGCTGTGATCATCAATGACAACCGCGAGCCACGCGGGACCCGCATCTTCGGTCCTGTCGGCCGCGAACTTCGCGAGAAGCGCTTCATGCGCATCGTATCGCTCGCACCAGAGGTGCTCTAATGGCAAAGATTCGTAAGGGTGACCGCGTCATCGTTCTGTCCGGCAAGGACAAGGGCAAAGAGGGCAACGTCGTCGAAGTGCATCCAAAGACCGACCGTGCGATCGTCGAAGGCGTGAATATCGCTCGGAAGAGCCAACGCCCGGTTGACGAAATGCAGACCGGGGGCATCATCGATGTCAACATGCCGATCCGCTTGTCAAAGCTTGCGGTCATCAGCCCGAAAGACGGCAAAGCAACCCGCGTGGGTTTCAAGGTCGAAGCTGACGGGACCAAGATTCGGGTCTGCAAGCGCACGGGAGCAGAGATCAAGTGACTGACACAACAGAAACTCCTGTCTCCACTGCGGTAGCGATGGATGCGCCTCGTATGAAGGTCATGTATGACACTCAGATTCGCGCAGCTCTCAAAGATCAGCTCGGACTCGGCAACATCATGGAAGTGCCTCGCATGTCCAAGATCGTTGTCAACATGGGGGTCGGCGATGCCGTTTCCCAGGCCAAGCTCCTCGAAGGAGCGATCCGCGATATGACGACCATCACTGGTCAACGTCCCATCACCACACGAGCCAAGAAGTCCATCGCGGGATTCAAGCTTCGTGAAGGCAACCCCATCGGCGTGAAGGCCACCCTTCGCAACGACCGGATGTGGGAATTCTTCGACCGCCTGGTCACGCTTGCGATTCCTCGCATCCGTGACTTCCGCGGCCTGCCTACCAAGTCGTTCGACGGCCATGGCAACTACACGTTCGGTGTAACCGAACAACTCATCTTCCCTGAGGTCTCGTACGACGACGTTGACCGCACCCGGGGCATGGATATCACGATCGTCAATACGGCGAAGACCGATGAGCAGGGTCGTGCCCTGCTCGACGCCTTCGGCTTCCCGTTCAAGAAGGACAGCTGACATGGCAAAGAAAGCGCTTCGCGAAAAGCAGCAGAAGACGCCCAAGTTTAAGGTCCGTGGCTATACCCGATGCCGTCGATGCGGCCGACCACGTTCGGTCTACCGCAAATTCGGGCTTTGCCGTATCTGTCTCCGACACATGGTGCACGCGGGCGAAGTCCCTGGCGTAACCAAGAGCTCACGGTAGGTGATGTAGCGATGATGACTGATCCAGTTGCTGACATGCTGACCCGCATCCGTAACGCCAACACGGCGATGCACGATGAGGTCATCATGCCAAGTTCAAAACTTAAGGTCGCTCTGGCCGACATGCTTAAGGCAGAGGGTTACATCGGTGGTTTCGATGTAGCTGACAACGCCGACAAGCCTGGTCAGAGCCTGACCATCCGAATGAAGTACTCACCAAAGCGTGAGCGGGTCATTTCGGGACTCAAGCGAGTCTCGAAGCCTGGCCTTCGGGTGTACTCCGGTTCGAAAGACATTCCCCGTGTTGTAGGTGGTCTCGGCGTTGCCGTGGTCTCCACCAGCAAGGGCCTTATGAGCGATCGCGAAGCACGACGCCGCCGTCTTGGTGGCGAAGTGCTCTGCTACGTCTGGTAGGTCGAGATGTCTCGTATTGGAAATAATCCCATCCCGCTCCCTTCCGGTGTAGCCGTTGCGATTACCGGCACTGCCCTCACTGTTCAAGGTCCCAAGGGCGAACTGAACATCGACTTGCCTGAGGGGATCACCGCCCGCCAAGACGGTGACGACCTCGTGGTCGAACGTCCGAACGACGATCAGCAGTCCAAGGCGTTGCATGGTCTTGCTCGTTCACTCGTAAACAACATGATCACTGGTGTAAGCGAGGGGTTCCGTAAGGACCTCGAGATCATCGGCGTTGGTTACCGCTGCGCAGCCAAGGGCTCAAATGCCCTCGAGTTGCAGCTCGGCTTCAGCCATCCGGTGAACTATCAAGCACCTGACGGCATCCAATTCGAGGTGCCCGATCAGCAGAAGATTTCCATCAGCGGTATCGACAAACAAGTTGTCGGCCAAGTTGCTGCAGAAATCCGAGCCTTCCGCAAGCCAGAGCCTTACAAGGGCAAGGGCATCCGTTACGTCGGCGAACATGTCATTCGCAAAGCCGGCAAGCAAGCCAAGTAGGGAAGAAAACGATGGCAACCAAGAGCCGCCGGGCTGCCCGGCACCGCCGCCACGCACGCCTACGCCGCAAGGTCGTTGGCACTGCAGAACGACCCCGTCTGTCGGTGTTCCGTTCAAACAAGCACATCGCTGTGCAACTGATCAACGATGCCGAAGGCACCACTATTGCCTCCGCATCATCGCTCGAAGCTGACCTTCGTGGCGGCGCAACCGGGAATGCATCGGCTGCCGCACAAGTTGGAACGCTCATCGCAGAACGAGCCAAAGCTGCTGGCGTGTCGACAGTCGTATTCGATCGTGGTGGCAACCGCTACCACGGCCGCATCGCTGCCCTCGCCGACGCTGCTCGTGAAGCCGGACTGGAGTTCTGATGGCCGACGATAGAGGTCGCAATAACGACCGAAATGATCGTAATGACCGCGGTGGTCGCAACGATCGCGATAACGATGGTCTACGTGACTCACGTGTCATCAACATCAACCGTGTAGCCAAGGTCGTCAAGGGTGGTCGACGTTTCTCGTTCACCGCGCTTGTCGTGATCGGCGATGGCAACGGACGAGTCGGACTTGGGTACGGCAAGGCCAAGGAAGTTCCCTTGGCTATCCAAAAGGGCACGGAAGAAGCGAAGAACTCGCTGATCCATGTGCCACTTGCGGGAACGACGATCACCCACACCATTACCGGTCGCCTCGGCGCCGGTCGTGTGCTCCTCAAGCCTGCTGCCCCTGGTACCGGTGTTATCGCTGGTGGTGCCGCTCGCGTGATTCTCGAAGAAGCTGGCGTGCACGATGTGCTCTGCAAGTCACTCGGTTCCGCAAACCACATCAATGTCGCCCGTGCAACCATTGCTGGGCTCGCTGGCCTGAAACGTCCAGATGAGATCGCGATTCTCCGTGGACTTGATCCAGAGGAATTCGTTCCCGGTGGTCTGTGGGCTGCGTACCTAGACACCAAGAAGAAGGGCTCAGTCTCGGCTGGGTCCAGCGAAGGCTGATCATCATGGCCCAAACTGAAGCAACACTTCGCGTCACCCAAACCCGGTCATCAATCGGCACGAAGCCAAAGCAACGAGGCACACTACGTGCGCTCGGGTTGCGCAAACTTGGCCAGTCGAATGACTTGCCCGACCGCCCTGAAATCCGCGGCATGCTGGCCAAGGTTCCCCACCTGGTTAGCGTCGAAGAGATCTCCGACTAGAGAGTCTGAGAGGACGCCACATGAAGATTCATGATCTGAAGCCTGCAGAGGGCTCAAACAAACGCCGCAAGCGTGTCGGCCGAGGTATTGGTGCCAACGGTGGCAAGACCGCTGGCCGCGGTAGCAAGGGCCAGCGTGCACGTAACAACGTGCGTGTCGGCTTCGAAGGTGGCCAGATGCCACTCTTGCAGCGTGTTCCTAAGCTGCGAGGCTTCAACAACCCATTTCGTGTTGAGTACCAGGCGATTAACCTGGACACAATCACAGAGTCAGGTTTGAGCGACGTCTCTCCTGAAACCCTGTACGCCAACGGCCTCATCGGCAAAGGCGCGCTGGTAAAGGTCCTCGGACGCGGCACCATTAGCGGTGCAGTGACGGTAACAGCGCACGCGTTCTCGGCTTCGGCCAAGAGCGCGATCGAGGCAGCGGGTGGCACAGCCATTGAGCTTCCTTCGCCTTACCGGGTTCGTCCTGCCGCCAACGGCAGCGCACACCAGAACCGCTAGCCAGCTCCGGCTGGCCTCGATCGGAGTAAGCACCCAATGCTCAGCACCCTACGGAATATCGCCAATATTGGCCGCATTCCTGACCTTCGCAACAAGGTTCTCTTTACCTTGGCGATGGTCGTCATCTACCGCATCGGCGCGTTCATCCCGTCGCCGGGCATCAACTTCGATGCTGTCGCGGCAATTCGAGCTCGTACCGAGCAAGAAGGTGGCGGCGTGCTCGACTTCTTGGCGCTTTTCTCGGGTGGCGCGTTGACGCAGATGGCGATTTTCGCTCTCGGCGTCTTCCCGTACATCACTGCCTCGATCATTATGCAGATTCTTGGCATCGTGATTCCTCGCATCGAGCAATGGCAAAACCAAGGCGCAGTTGGTCAGCGAAAGATCACCCAGTGGACCCGTTACCTCACGATCGCCATTGCGGTCGTGCAGTCGACAGGCTTCGCCTTCTTGTTCAACCGCCAGGGCAACGGTTTCGGTACGGGATCGTCGGGTGAGTCCGGCAACGGTCTCGATCTGCTTCCAAGCTTTACCGCACCCCGAGTCGGTCTCGTGGTTCTCACGCTTACTGCCGGCACTGCATTGTTGATGTGGATGGGTGAACTCATCACACAGAAGGGTGTTGGTAACGGCATCTCTATCATCATCTTCGCCTCGGTCATGACAACCATTCCCAACCAGTTTGTTGACGTCTTCAACAACGGTGGCTGGGGCTGGATCGCAATCATCATGGCGTTGTACATCGTGATGCTGGTAGCCATCGTCTTCATCGAGAACGGTCAGCGCCGCATCCCCGTCACGTTCTCCAAACGAGTCGTGGGTCGTAAACAATACGGTGGCACTTCGACCTATATCCCGCTCAAGGTCAACCAGAGCGGTGTTATCCCGATTATCTTCGCTTCGTCGGTGCTGTATCTGCCTCAGCTGATCGCGGTTGTTCTTCCCTCGGGTTGGGGTGACTCGGTTCGTACGTTCGTAGACGAACGGCTGGTCAATCCGGCCGACCCGGTCTATCTGATCATCTTTGGCCTCCTCATCATTGGCTTCGCCTACTTCTACACGGCGATTACCTTCGATCCGGTGAAGAAGGCCGACGAGCTTCGCCGTCAAGGTGGTCACATCGCCCCGTTGCGTCCAGGACCTGAGACTGAGCGGCACCTGTCGAAGATCCTGAGCAGAATCACGTTCCCTGGTGCACTCTTTATTGCGGTGGTTGCTTTGCTTCCTGCCGTAGCACTTGGTTTGGTTCTTCCTGCGGGCAGCACTGGCTTCTTCGGTTTCTCCGGCATCTCGATTCTGATCGCCGTAGGCGTTGGTCTTGAGACGATGAAGCAGATCGATAGCCAATTGATGATGCGTAACTACGAAGGGTTCCTGAAGTAATTCAGGCCGGGGAACAGACTGTGGTACTACATCTCGCAATATTCGGGCGCCAAGGCGCAGGCAAGGGCACCCAGAGCCAGCGCATCGTCGATGCGTATGGAGTGGTGCATATCTCCACCGGAGACATGCTCCGCGCTGCGATCGCAGACGAGACCGCACTTGGTCTCGCAGCGCAAAGCATCATGGACGAGGGTGGCTTGGTCGACGACGAAACAATGATAGGTATCGTTGGAGAACGCCTGGCACAACCAGACATAGTTGAGCGGGGAGTGTTGCTCGACGGCTTCCCTCGCACCCCAACCCAGGCCGACGAGCTTGTTCGTATCCTGGGCGAGCGTTCGATCGACGCTGCTATCAACCTTGAAGTTTCGATCGACGAGGTAACCGCCCGCATGCTCGAGCGTGGCCGCGACGATGACACCCCCGAAGCCATCGCCAAACGGCTAGGCCTCTACGAATCACAAACCCGGCCGTTGTTGGACTGGTTCGATGAACGTGGGTTGTTGCTTGAAGTTGACGGACTCGGTGTCGAAGACGAGGTCTTTGGTCGAGTCCAGAGTGCCCTTGATGCCTGCGTAGCAGATGTCGAGGTTGTAGAAGGAGATAACGGGGAATAAGATAGATCTCTGCGCGTGTTGGCTTCTAGTTGCCGCGCGTCGGGATGGCTCTAGTGGCTTGGCCACGCTCGGCTTGGCGCGATAGCGCCTCATCCCAACCCCTGAATGGAAAGTCAGCATCATCGCTACCAAAGAAGACGCAATATTGATGGAAGGCACGGTTACTGAAAGCCTGCCTAATGCCATGTTTCGAGTAGAGCTCGACAACGGACATGAACTCCTTGCCCATATCTCCGGCAAAATGCGGATGCATTACATCCGCATCCTTCCTGGCGACAAGGTGCAGGTCGAATTGACTCCGTATGACCTCAAACGAGGTCGCATTACCTACCGCTACAAGTAGCGGCTAATCCCAGGTACCACCTGAACTCAGCAACGACTGAACTTCAGACACCTTCACCCCACTATCTCGAACCTGAGTAGCACATGAAAGTACGACCAAGCGTCAAAAAAATGTGCGACAACTGCCGGATCATTCGCCGGCACCGTCGCATCCAGGTCATCTGCACCAATCCTCGACACAAGCAACGGCAGGGCTAGAACATGGCACGTATTGCAGGCGTAGACATTCCTCGCGAAAAGCGCGTTGTCATCTCGCTCACCTATCTGTTTGGCATCGGTCCAACGACCTCAAAGCAGGTCCTGGCCGCATGTGAGATTGATGAGAGCATCCGGGTTCGCGACCTTGGCGATCAAGACATCGCCAAACTGCGGGCATACATCGAAGGAAACCTTCGTGTCGAGGGTGACCTTCGGCGTGAAGTTCAGCAAGACATCAAGCGCAAGATGGAGATCGGCTGTTACCAGGGCATCCGCCACCGCCGTGGTCTCCCCGTTCGTGGTCAGCGCACCCATACCAATGCTCGTACTCGCAAGGGTCCAAAGAAGACCGTAGCGGGTAAGAAAAAGGTGATGAAGTAATGGCAAAGCGTAAAGAGCGCCGAAACGTGCCGTATGGCGTCGTTCATATCAAGAGCTCGTTCAACAACACAATCATTTCGATCACCGATCAGGGCGGCAACGTCATCGCTTGGGCCTCCGCTGGTAGCGCTGGTTTCAAGGGATCACGCAAGAGCACCCCGTTCGCTGCGCAGACTGCCGCTGAATCCGCTGCCCGTAAGGCAATGGAGCAGGGCCTTCGCAAGGCAGATGTCGAGGTCACCGGCCCGGGTTCGGGTCGCGAGACCGCCATCCGTTCCATCCAGAATCTCGGCATCGAGGTCACCGGCATCAAAGATGTTACGCCGGTCCCTCACAACGGTTGCCGCCCACCAAAGCGTCGGAGGGGCTGATGTCTCGTTATACAGGTCCAAAGGCGCGCGTAGCGCGTCGTCTCGGTACCAACATTTGGGGCACCAAGGGCGAAGCAGTCGCTCTGGACAAGCGCCCGTACCCGCCAGGCGAGCACGGGCGTACCCGTCGTCGTGGCAATGTTTCTGAATACCTGATCCAGCTGCAAGAAAAGCAGAAGGCTCGCTTCACGTACGGTCTTACCGAGCGTCAATTCCGCAACCTGTACAAGGAAGCGAACCGCAAGCAGGGCGTGACAGGCGAGAACATGCTGCAGTTCTTGGAACTGCGGTTGGACAATTTGGTGTACCGAGTCGGTTGGGCAGCTACTCGCTCACAGGCTCGCCAGTTCGTGAACCACGGCCACATCAATGTGAACGGCCGTCGCGTGGATATCTGTAGCTACCGCCTGCGTAAGGGCGATGTTGTCAGTGTTCGTCCAAAGAGCAAAGACAACCACACGTTCCAGTGGAACAACGACGTCGTTGACCGTCCGGCGCCGGCGTGGATTGACATGGCAGGCGAGGGCTGGGAAGCCACCGTCCGTTCACGTCCGATCCGCGAACAGATTGATGTTCCCATTCGGGAATCATTGATCGTCGAGTTGTACAGCAAGTAGAAGCGACTGCTCCTGCGTGACTGCAGGGCATAGTCCTCCAACCCCGAGGTGACCAACGGATGCTTGTCATTCAACGACCGACCGTCGATGCCGTCAATGACGAATCGACCAACCGGCAAAAATTTGCGATTGGGCCCCTTGAGCCGGGGTTCGGTCACACATTAGGGAATTCGTTGCGGCGTACGCTGCTTTCGTCTATCCCTGGTGCAGCGATTACCCAGATCCGTATCGACGGTGCTTTGCACGAGTTCGACACGCTTCCTGGCATTGCAGAAGATGTCACTGACATCATTCTCAATATCAAGGATGTGGTGCTGATTAGCCACAGTAATGAACCAGTAGTGGTTCGTCTGGATGTAGCAGGACCGGCGACGGTGACTGCTGCCGATTTGCAGACGACCCCCGAGGTTGAAATTCTCAATCCTGATCTGGTTATTGCAACGCTCAACGAGAAGGCTCGTCTTGCCTGCGATCTCACGATCGAGCGCGGCGCTGGTTATTTATCAGCCGCCGATCAGGACACCGGTGGCGCCATTGGCCTCATCCCGGTCGACGCAATCTTTTCACCTGTTCGCCGAGTGAGCTTCAACGTTGACGCTGCTCGTGTAGAACAGTCCACGAACTTTGACCGTCTGGTGCTTGATATCCAGACCGATGGTTCGATCTCGCCTCGTGACGCTCTGGCCTCGGCCGGGGCAACGCTGCGCAGCATCGTCCAACTCGTGGAAGAGATGAGCGACGAGCCAGAAGGACTCGAATTGGCCGAAGCTACGGCAACCGCTAGCGGTTCGCCTGACCTTGACCTTCCAATCGAAGATCTCGAACTTTCCGAACGCCCCCGCAACTGTCTCAAGCGTGCTCAGGTCAATACCATTGGCGAGCTGCTTGAAAAGTCGATCGATGACCTGTTGGCAATCACCAACTTTGGTCAGAAGTCGCTCGACGAGGTTGCCCAGAAGCTTGACGAGCGTGGACTATCGCTCGCCACACGGAGCTGATTCCCCATGCCAGCAACCCCAAAAAAGGGCCGCCGTTTCGGTGGTAGCTCGCAACACCAGAAGCTGATGATGGCTAACCTGGTTTCGTCGCTCGTCGCCGCTGAGGCGATCGAGACGACCGAAGCCAAGGCTAAGGCCATGCGCCCGATCGCTGAAAAGATGATCACCAAGGCGAAAAAGGGTGGCCTCCACAACCACCGGCAGCTCCTGAAGTTCCTTGACGATCGCGAGATCGCCCAGAAACTGATCGATGAAGTCGGTCCCCGTTATGCGGACCGTCCCGGTGGTTACACCCGTATCTACAAGCTCGGCCCACGCAGCGGTGACAATGCGCCCATGGCGCGCATCGAACTCGTCTGATTTCCTCGCACTCGTGGCTTCGATTCGATCGGGCCACGATGCGAGCTGTCGTTAGATAGCTGTCACCCGGTGGCTAGGTATCGACTTCGGTTATCTTATGACGGAGGCCCCTTTCGAGGGTTCGCCGTAAACGAAGGCGTCCCCACTGTTGGGGGCGCTTTGCGTTTTGCGCTCGAGCAGGTCCTGCAGCACGATGTGCCTATCGTGTGTGCTGGGCGCACCGATGCGGGTGTGCATGCGCTCGACCAGGTGGTCTCGTTTGACACCGAGAAGCCAGTAGACCCCGAAGCGTTGCGTACGTCGCTGAATAGCATGTGCAAGCCTCACATCGTCGTTAGCGACGTCGAAGTGGTCGCCGATGACTTTGACGCCAGGTTTTCATGCACGGGCCGGTCGTATCGGTACCGCATCCTCAACCAGCGGTTACGGGACCCATTCCGTATGGACCACACATGGCGGGTCTCGGTCCCGCTCGATGTCGATCTGATGCAGCGGGCTGGTCAACACCTGCTCGGGACACATGACTTCAGCTCGTTCTGCCGACGCCAGTTCGATGTTTTTGACGACGTGCGAGTCGAGAAACCCCGCACTCGCACGCTCCGCTCCGTTGAGTGGTCGCATCACCCTGATAACGAGATCCACCTGAACGTCAGCGCGTCGTCGTTCTGCCAGCAGATGGTCCGTTCTATTACCGGTTTGAGCGTCGAAGTCGGACTCGGCCTCCTTTCACCAGAAGCCGTCCCAGAGATTCTCGCGGCGAAGGATCGCAACGCTGTACCTCGAGTTGCCCCTCCCCATGGACTCTTCCTCCTCGCAGTGTCCTACTGACGGGTCACCTGCCAGACGTTTCAGAAACGCTTGAGCGAAAGAGCCGCGTGATCGGATCAGAAACGTTGGAGGAAGGTGGAGACGTGGGGGAGGCCATCTCGAAGGACCGACTCATGGTTGGCGTAACCAATGCGCACAGTGCCTTCGACTTCGAG